>CAMDRK010000019.1 GCA_945906715.1 Nitrospira lenta | reverse complement strand
GATCCCACGGCCCATGCGGAGGTCATTGCGATCCGCGCCGCAGCGGCCGCATTGGGCACATGGCGATTGACCGGCACGACCCTCTACGTGACCGTCGAGCCCTGCGCGATGTGTATCGGCGCCATCATCCTAGCAAGGATTCCCCGAGTCGTCTTTGGGGCCTGGGATCCAAAAGGCGGCGCCTGCGGATCGGTGTTCGATCTGCCATCAGAGCCGAAGTTGAACCACAGAGTCCGAGTAATTGGCGGGGTTCTCGAACAGGAAAGTCAAGCCCTTATTCAGAAGTTTTTCAAGGAACTCCGCGAGGCGCCGCTCTAGCAGGGTCCGAAAACTGTGGCGGTTTGTCTGGTTCATCTGGTTTTTCTGGATATCTGGTTAGTCTGATTAACCAAATAAACAAGACAGACCCGACAAACTAAACAACGATCTTCCAGTCTACCCCCTGAGCAGCCACCGCCGCTTCCCATCCCTCATCACAAGAGAGGAGGCGCACCTTCCAATTATTTTGGAGCGGTGAGCCCGCAGGGACCAGGATCTCTGCACTGAGTCCATCCGCCCCCAAGAGGATCTCGCACTGATTCAACGCCAGGAGTCCAATACCTTGCGCCTTAAGCACCGCCTCTTTCGCAACCCAATAACGGAAGAATCTCGCTATGCGCTGCGTCTGACTCAACTGCATGATTGTGGCATGTTCGGAGGGAGCAAAGAAACGCTCAGAAAGTTTCGCAGCCTCTACATCCGAACGAATTTGTTCCAAATCGACTCCGACCTCCTGCCCCATTGAGACCGCGATGAGCGCACGGCCATACGCATGAGACATATTGAACGTGATCGCTGACCCTCCTTCTCTCTCTTTCGTCAGGGAAGGCTTACCTCCCTCACTCCGATGCATCGTAATTATCCCAGGACTGATGCCGAGATAGCGGCTCAATACAGCTCTGAGGCCTCCGTGGGCGAACACATAGCGCCGCCGATCTTCCTCTCGAACCAGTCGCGCAGCCCGGCGCTGCTCCTCTTCGTCTAGCCACTGCGCGCATCGCTCCTGACAACGTGGCGACCCATCGATATCAATCCCCCAGAGGTGAATAGTATTCGGCTCGATATCGATGGAGCCCTGCCGCTCAATACCCGTAAGATGATCGATCGACTGGAATGAAATCAGCATATCGCCATCCTGGAGACAGACATGCGGCATCATGAGGCCATATTTACGGCCGACGACTGCCTGCCCCCGTCGTCAAATATTCCACAGCCTTGCCGTCCTCTAATTTAATGATCTGATTGCCGAGATGAAAATACCGGTCGTCGTGTGTGATGACGACCACCGATTTCCCTCGCTCCCGCAGGTCCGGAAGCAACGTCTTGTAAAAGATTTCCTTATACTGCGGATCTTGATCGGCCGCCCATTCATCGAACACATAAATAGGACGATCCTCCAAGTAGGCCGTGAGAAGCGCCAACCGTTTTCGCTGCCCCTGCGAGAGGTCGAGGGTCGAGAATGTGCGTTCATGCACGGCGACTTTCTGATCCATGTGCAGCAATCGCAAGTATTGGGGCGCGAGCCTATCGACCTGAGCATCCGACTGGCCCAGGAGTTTATTGAAGAGGTAAAAGTCTGAAAATACGACCGAGAAGTGTTCACGGTACCACTCCCGATTTGCATCGGTGATCATCGTGCCGGCCAGCGTCACGTTCCCCTGTGCCGGCTGATACAGCCCCGCGAGGACTTTCACGAAGGTGGATTTTCCACTCCCATTTCCTCCAATGACAAACACCAATTCGCCAGGATGTAGCTCAAGACTGATTGGACCAAGCGTGAAAGACGTTTCGACCCCTTTCTCCTCGCCGTACGAAAACACGACCTCGTTCCACTGCACAATAGGAGAAATCCCAGCGTCAAGGGCTGCCAATTCTAACGTCTGGGCGTCCTTGAGGCCGGCGTCCAGAGACACGCCTAATCGTTCAATATTCTCCAATGCCACTTGACCTCGTTCGAGAGTTGGTAACGTACTGATAATGCCCCAGATAGGACTCATCATATAGAGAACAGCCACCACATACCCAGTCATGGCTTCGGGGGACATTGTCACCACAGATGGAAACAGAAAAAATATTAAACCAATGAGGGAAAAAAACGAGACGTGAGTCCAGGCTTCCGCCAGAGATTGCCTCCACGTGGCTTCTAAATTCGTTTTGCGATATGAATCCGCCGCAGCGCGCACTTCTTGATTCACAAATTCCTCCCGACGCGCCCGATGCATCAATAACTCTTTCAGCCCATCCGTGAGAGAACGAAAGTGTCGAAACAGCTCGGCCCTGGCCTCACGGGCTGCATAAATGACGCTGAGCCCGCTGATGTGCAGCCACTGATACCCCAACGCACCTACCACGGTGACTCCAACTACTCCCAGAAACGTGCCCCACGAGAGCCAGGCAAGGTAGAACCCGCAACCCAGCACTACTGCCACATTCATGATCAACTGAGGGAAACATTGGATCGCCCAGGTGACCCAACTGACGTCATCCGTTAGTGTGACGAGAATATTTGCAGCCCCTCGCTGCTCGGAACGACGCAACGGAGCCCGCACGATCTTTGCACAGAGCGACAAGGAGAGGTCTAAGATCGTGTCTTGTGAGAATCGGACGAGCAGGAGCTTAGACCACAGGTTCGACAGAATCCTACCTGCAACGAGGAGGAGAAACCCCATCATCACGAGAAAAGAATGGTCGGAGGGATGATGAAGCACATGATTTATGAGAGCCAAAACCCCGGCGCTCAAGAGACCTGACAAGGCACCGACACCAATCATGAGCCAGGCCATAGTGCGTGAGCGTTGCAGAATGAATTTCACAAACGCCGGAATTTGGAGTCTCACGTTTCACGGGCTCTCTCTTTTGGGAAATCCAGCGTCAGCGCGGAGCCAGAGGCCTTCGCAAGATATCGTTGAATGTGACCGGCAAGTTCCTCCACATTGGGTGAGACGAAAAGACGCCCCGAGTTTTCAGCAGGAACATGGACGGTCTCGCTGCCGCTTTCAGCCAGTAGCGGCAATTCGTTTCTGGTATCGCGCGTCCCATCCGGAATCGGCCGTTTTGATGCTATACAGTTAAGGAGCGTGCCAGGATACCGCTGCACCTCATAGTGAGCCACTGCATGAAACGTGGCCTTCGTGAGTCGCTCGACCTGCAGCCCTATCCCCCATGCCTCCACCGTTCTTCTTTCTTCCTCTGTTGTCCCCCCCTGCAAGATAGTCATGAGCCGCTTAGCTTTGATCTCCAAGAACGGCACCCGGTCTTTCGGAGGTGTTTGGAGGAGCGTTTGAACATTCTCCCACACCTTACGGACAACCATGAGCGGCAACCACGGTCTCATCAGCTCCATACTCGGCTGTTTCCGATACGAACTCGGATGCCAGGTGTCCATCATCAGCAACGTCACTCCATTCCCTTGCGCCATGAGCTGCTGAGCCATTTCGTACGCGATCAATCCGCCGGTGCAAGCACCGGCGATAACATAGGGGCCATGAGGACGGAGTTGTTGGATTTCTTTGACATAGTGGCTCGCCATCTCCGGCACTGCCATAAACGGCGCCTCTTTGCCATCCAATCCTCGTGCCTGCAATCCATAAACCGGCTGATCCGGTCCCAACAGCCTTGCCAGCTGGGCAAAAACCAATACATTGCCTCCCACTCCCGGCACCATGAAAATCGGGATTGCTGTTCCGCTCGGCTGAATCGCCACCAGCGATTGCCATGGCAGCACCCACTGTTCGCGTGAAAGGACCGACGCTAACTCTGAAATCGTCGGCGCTTGAAACAGCGTAGCGAGCGGAAGATGTCGTCCATATACTTGTTCAATGAGATAGAACAGCTGTGCCGCTTTGAGCGAATGGCCACCGAGATCGAAAAAGTTGTCGCGAATCCCGATGTTTTGGACTCCCAACACCTGTTGCCACAAGGCCGCCAGTTGTACCTCCATCCGATCACGCGGCGCAACATGAGCCGGATCGCCTGAGAGAGCGAACGTGGGGGCCGGCAATGCTTGCGTGTCCACTTTATTATTGGCTGTCAAGGGCATCGCCTCCAGAAACACAAAGACGGATGGTGTCATATAGTCGGGAAGCGCCGTCCGCACAAACGAGCGAAGCTCTGTCGAGCTTGGTGCTTGCCCCTCCTGACACACCAAATAGGCCGCCAACTGTTTGAGACCTTGCTGATCTTCCCGTGCTGTCACCACCACCTGACGGACGGCGGGATGACGGCTCAGCATCGCCTCGATCTCACCCAATTCGATCCTGAACCCTCTGATCTTGACCTGATGATCCAACCGACCGAGATGCACAATACGTCCATCTGGGCGATAGCGAGCCAAATCTCCCGTTCGATACAGTCTCGCGTGCGGCTCTGTCGAGAATGGATGGGAAACAAACCGTTCCTTTGTTAGCTCAGGGCGCCGACGATATCCTCGTGCTAAACCATGGCCCCCAATATAGAGTTCCCCCGAGATTCCAGCGGGAACCGGCTGCAGAAACTGATCCAGGACATAAATTTCCGTATTGGCGATCGGACGCCCAATGGTAATCTCCTGATCTGCCCGTTCGACTCTCCCTATCGTGGACCAAATCGTGGTTTCAGTCGGACCATACATATTCCACAAGGCAGCGCTACGATCTAGCAATGCCCCTGCCAGGTCCAGCGGAAGGGTCTCCCCTCCGCAGAGCACCGTCAGCCTGTCGCTGCCCAACCACCCCGCCTCAATTAACATTCGCCATGTCGTAGGAGTCGCTTGCATGATCGTCGGTTGCACAGTCTCGCAGACGGTCCGTAATTGCCGTCCATCCATCGCAGCAGCTCGGCTGACGACCTCGACACGAGCCCCCACCAGTAACGGCACATACAACTCCAACCCGGCAATATCGAAGGACAGCGTCGTCACCGATACCATTACATCCTGGGCAGAACATCCCAGTTTCTTCCGTATCGAGCACAAGAAGTTCACCAGCGCCCGGTGAGAGATTTCCACTCCCTTTGGCTGCCCGGTCGATCCTGAGGTATAGAGAATATATGCCAAGTCTTGAGATGTCGCGGTCGGTGGAAGATTGTGGTCGGCCTCCTGCGCAATTCTCTTCTGCTCCCGGTCAAGATACAGAATTCGGCAGCCTCCAAAATCAAACTGATCGGAAAGACTTTCGGAGGTCAGCACGATCGCGATGCCTGCATCCTCCATCATGAAACGAAGCCGGTTGCGGGGATATCCAGGATCGAGGGGGACATAGGCGCCACCGGCTTTAAGAACAGCCAGCAACACGATGACCATTTCCAATGATCTCTCAAGACAAATGCCCACTGCCATGCCAGGACTGATATCAAGCGTTCGGAGATACCGTGCCAACTGATTGGCCTTGGCATTGAGATCCCCGTAGCATAACGCCTCCCGCTCCATCGACAAGGCGACAGCATCGGGCTTCCGTTCGACTTGACCTTCATACATCTGAGGAAAACATTCGAACTGCGGGTAGTCCTCTTGTGTTCGATTCCAGTCCTGCAACAGCTGGGTGCGCTCGGATACCGTGAGCATTGAAAGATCAGAAAGTCTAGCGGCGGGATTTTCCAGTGCGCTATGGAGCAGGACTTTGTACTGTCCCAACATCCGCTCGGCTGTCTGATGCTCAAAGAGATCGGTATTGAACGTTAAGTAGGCTTTGCGGGCAATCTCTGTTTCAATCGTCAAGCTTAAGTCAAACTGCGCGGAGCCTGTCTCCACCTCAAATGGCACCCAACTCAAACCGTGGATGTTGATCTCCTCGATGGGAGCATTCGCTAAATTAAAGAGCACCTGTACCAGCGGTGCAGAGCTATGGTCGCGATTCGAGCCCATGGTTTCCACCAGCTTATCGAACGGGAAATCCTGATTGGCATAGGCCCCTAATGCCGTTTCGCGGACCCGCTCAAGCATCTCTTCGAACGTTGGATTGCCGGAGAGATCGGAACGCAACACCAATGTATTGACAAACGAACCAATGATCGATTCGACCGCGGATTGAGTCCGGTTCGCAATAGGAGAGCCCACGGCGACATCGCTTTGGCCAGAATATCGGCTCAAGAGGATCTGGAAACAGGCCAACAGGGTCATGAACACCGTCACGTTTCGCTCCGCGCTGAATTGCTTCAGTCGTTCGGTCAACGAGGCCGGCAACTCCACCATACAATGCGAACCGTTAAAGGTTTGAAACACGGGCCTGGGATAATCAGTCGGCAACGAAAGCCTGGAAAGTCCTGCCAGCCTTTTCTGCCAATATTCTGACTGTGCACTGAGCCACTCGTCGGTGAGACAGCGCCGCTGCCAAACCGCATAGTCTGCATACTGAAAGAGCACCGGCTTGGGAGAAGGAGTCTCCCCTCGGCAGAACACGTTGTAGAACAACGCAAACTCGCTCCCGATTACCCCGAACGACCACTGGTCTCCGACGATATGATGCATCGTGAGCACCAGTATATGGTCCTCAGGCTCGATCTCAATTAATAAGAACCTTGCCACGGGGCCCTTTTCAAGATCAAACGGCTGGCTCGCTTCCTGTTCCACAAGCCGAGCCGCCTCCTGTCGTCGCTGTTCGGCTGGCAGCCGTGTGAAGAGATCAACTTCAATCCAATGAGGAGGCCGGAAGGGGCTGGCGATCTGAACCGGCCCTTCATCCGTCATGACGAAGGTCGTCCTGAACGCCTCATGACGGCTGCAGATGGCATCAATCGCAGACCGAAGAGCCGATTTGTTGAGTGCGCCCATCTGTCGCGAGGCAAACGGCATGTTATACGCCGTACCTTCAGGCGCCAGCCGATGCATGAGCCACATGCGTTGCTGAGAATAGGAAAGAGGCAGGGGCTGATCTCGAGGCACCTGAACGATCGGAGAAACCGCTGAAGCCTTCCGACCTCCATCTTGCAACCGCGTCACTTCTTCGGCCAAACACACGATAGTCGGTCGTTCAAAAAACCCCCGTAGCGAGACTTCAACATCAAAGGCCTCACGCATCCGGGAGACAAGCTGTGTCGCCAACAAGGAGTGGCCTCCTCGCTCAAAGAAATTGTCATGGATGCCGGCCTCTGGTACACCAAGAACAGACTTCCACAGCTCGGCCACCACCGCTTCTACCTGATTCTTCGGAACAATCCTGACTGCCTCCTGGCCTGCTGCCTCTTCCGGAGCAGGAAGAGCACTTCGGTTGACTTTTCCTGTCGTGGTAAGTGGCATGACTTCCACCCACAGGATGACGGATGGAACCATGTATTGCGGTAATCGGGCCACGAGATAACTCCGAACTTGATCGAGTATCGCTTTAAGCGATGGCTGCCCGTCCACATAACCTACCAACCGTTGCTGCTCAGGTTTATCCTGTCGAAGCAGAACCGCGGCATGGTGCACGCCAGGAAAGTTACTCAGCACATATTCGACTTCACCCAATTCGATCCGATACCCACGCAACTTGACCTGCTGATCCACTCGCCCAAGGAATTCCACATTGCCGTCCTCGCGGTACCGAGCCAGGTCGCCGGTTCGATACAACCTGGCGCCTGCCATGTGGGGATGCGCGAGAAACCGCTCCTGGGTCAACTGCGGCTGATTCACATACCCGCGAGCCAGGCTATCCCCCGCCACATACAGCTCCCCTGGAATGCCAATGGGAACAGGCTCCAGATCCGCATCCAATATATAGAGCTGCGTATTGTCGATCGGTTTTCCGATCGGCACTCGAGCCCCTGCCTCCTCGCGCGTCGTTTGATACACGCTACACCAGATCGTGGCTTCCGTCGGCCCATATTCGTTGTATAGCTTGGCATGCGGCAGTAGCTGGTAGTGCGACCGGACGAGTTTGAGGGGAAGACTCTCCCCGCCGGTAATGACGATGCGAAGTGATTCCAACTGCCCATTCAACGCATCACCGAGCACGGCATGGTATAAAGAGGGCACCCATGCGACATGGGAAATGCGGTGATATTCGACGAGCGCAGCAAGCGCTGTGGGATCTCGATGGGCGGATTCAGAGGAAATAACTAATTGTCCTCCTTGCGACAACGTCCAAAAAACACCCGCCACGGATACATCAAAAGCCAGAGAAAAGGTCAGCAAAAACCGGGAGACCGGTTCCGGATAATAACGAAGTCTGGCACCAAGAGAGATGACCAGATTTCGGTGTGTCACTGCCACACCTTTGGGCCTCCCGGTCGACCCGGAAGTGTACATAATATAGACAAGCTGATCGGGAAGAACCGAGATCCCGAGATTCTCCTCACATTTGCCCACAGTAGTTTCACAGAGCGTCTCCACATCGCACACTTGGCCGCTATAGCTCTGTAAATGGTCGTGCAGGTGCCTCTGTGTCACCACGATAGAAATCTGCGCATCCTCCAGCATGAGCTGGAGGCGGTGATCGGGAAAGGACGGATCCAGGGGAACATACCCCCCCCCCGCCTTGAGAATACCGAGGAGGCCCACGATACCGTTCACCGAGCGCTCGACACAGAGACCCACCGGCAGATCGGCACATACCCCTAACGTCTGCAAAGCACGGGCGACACAGTTCGCACGGCGGTTCAATTCCTGGTAGCTGAGGGACTCGTCGCCACAGATGACGGCGATCGCGTCGGGAGTCCGCGCAACCTGTGCCTCGATGAGAGTATGGATACCTGCAGAAAACGGAACCGGGACTTTGATTTGGTTCCATTCCAGGAGGATGTGCCGACGCTCCTCCGACGTGAGCAACGCGAGAGCGCCAAGCCGGGCCTCGGGCTTTTTGATGAGTTCCCCAAGAAGCGTCTCTATCTGTCCCAACATGCGACTGGCGGTCGAATCATCAAAAAGCGTGGAATTGTAGAGCAGCGCCAGTTCCAAACCTCGGCCTTTGTTCACGACCATCAAGACCAAGTCGAACTCTAACGCGGTCAACTCCCAGGGAAGATAGGTCGCTTCAAGGTCTCTGATTTTGAGCGCGGACAAAGGGTCGTCTTCAAGCACAATCATCACATTGAAGAGCGGGGAAAGCGTCCCCTCACGCCGTAATGACACCGCCTCAACCACTTCTTCAAACGGCAGTTCTTGATGATCACACGCTTCTGTCACCACACGAAGCGCCTGTTTCAGCATGCCTAGCCCGGTAAGCCCATCTGAGAATTTAGACCGCAACGCCACCGTATTCACAAAATGCCCGATCACATTCTCGATCTCCACACGACGCCTGCCGGTCACCACCGATCCAACCACGATATCTCACTCTTGTGTGTAGCGATGCAGCCACGTCACAAAGACGGCATACAGGACCATGAAGGTGGTCACGCCCTGCTGTTGGCAGAACAGATCCAGCGCAGCTGCCAGTCCTGGAGAAAGAGGCTGTGATCGCACGCCTCCCTCAAACGTCCGCATGCGCGGCCGAGGATGGTCGATCGGTAGCTCTACGGGCGGATGGAGATCGCTTAATTGTCCGATCCAATACTCTCGATGTACCTCACGGAGGCCTTGATTGAGCCTGGTTCGTTGCCAATGTGCATAGTCCGCATACTGAACACTCAGCTTCGATAGTCGAGCCCCTCGACCCTCTCCGCCGGCTTCGTAGAGTCGTGCTAATTCCTTGAAAAACACATGAAGCGACCAACCATCGGCTATGAGGTGATGGAATGTCAGCGCCAGGACATGTTGATCCTGGCCGAGTACCGCCGACGCAACCCTGAACAACGGCCCGTTTCCTAGATCAAACGGTTGCTCGGTCTCCGTTCGTAAAAACTGCCGGACCGCTATTTCTTGCTCAGCATGGTTCAGTGCCAGGAAATCATACTGTCTCATCGTGAAGGCAGCCTCAGCGGATACGTCCGCGAATCCCTCTCCCCTCTCCGATCCGAATCGGGTTCGAAGAATCTCATGCCGTCGGATGATTTCCTGTACCGACCGCTCCAAGATCCCGCGGTCAAGAGGACCCCGCACACGCACACCCATGGAGATATGATTAATCGAGCTGCCGGGATGAACCTGCTCTAAGAACCAGCTTCGCTGTTGAGCGAAACTGAGAGGCATCCTGCCTTGCCTTGATGCAGGGGAAAGCGGCACGAGGGGAATCTGCAGCCCGCCGCCGCTTGAGAATCCAAACCTCTCCACGGCGGTCTCCGCCATATTTTTATCGGTGCTGAGTGCACTGATACGAGTGGCCAGCGCAGAAAATGTCGGGTATTCAAAGACAACACTAAGCGGGAGTTCGACGTGGAAGACGTCGAGTATTCGTGCCACAACCTGAGCAGCAATCAACGAATTGCCCCCAAGCGCGAAAAAGTTTTCATCGCGCCGTGGCTCAGATCCTCCCAGCACCTCCTGCCAGATATGGGCTAGCCTTTTTTCAACCGGAGTTCGTGGAATCCCGCTCAGCGGCTCAACGTTCTGCTCTTCTTCAACCGCCCCCAGTGTGCTCGTCCCAACCACGGCAAGCTGTCCGGACTCAAAGTCTGCCCTACAGACCTGCCGCTGAATTTTCCCGCTTGAGGTTTTCGCGATCGTTCCCGATTTGACCAACAGCACCTGGTGGACTTCCAGTTCGTACTCGTCAGCCAGCGCGCGGCGAATACAGCTCATCACCTCCACCATGTCGGATTCAGGCAACGTCTTCTCAATCTCATAGACCAGCACCACACGCTCTCCACTCTCGCTCCCGATCGAGAAGGCCGCTCCACATCCTCGCCGTAATCCCGGATGCGCTTGCTCGGCCGACCACTCCAAATCATTGGGATAATAGTTTCTTCCCCGCACAATGATCAGATCCTTGAGCCGGCCGGTCAGAAACAGCTCTCCCTGATGAATGAATCCGAGATCTCCAGTCCGTAAATAGAGACCCTCTCCTGACCCAGCGAGGGTAGCCTTAAACATGGCATCACTTTCTTCCGGTCTCCCCCAATATCCGCCAGCGATCCCAGCCCCGGCCAGCCAGACCTCTCCCACTTCATCAGGCTGGCATGAACGCTGGGTCATAGGATTCACAATCAGTACACAAGTCTCTTCAAGGGGCTCCCCGCATCCGACCAATGTCCGAACACCTTTTCCCGACGCGGACGACTCTTTGACAATCGAGTCAGCCAATGCCTCTGCCGCTACCTTCAAGAACGTCGGCTCCGCCTCAGTCCGTTTCATCGTCACCACCAGTGTGGCTTCGGCAAGTCCATAGGCCGGTGCAAAGGACGTCCGTCGGAAACCCTGTGGTCCAAAGGTTTCGATAAAGCGCTCAACCGTATCCGCATGGATAGGTTCTGCGCCACAACTTGCGACCGTCCATGTACTCAAGTCAGCCTGCCACTCACGCCGTTGCCGAGCGGCACGGAGACAAGACTCGTAGGAAAAATTCGGTCCACCGCTGTGCGTGATGCCAAATCGAGACACCGCGTCAAGCCAACGCAGTGGTCGCCTCAGAAACGTGATGGGTGACATCAGATAGGCAGGGATGCCGGCATAGAACGGGGCGATGATTCCATGCAGCAATCCGTAGTCATGGAAATACGGCAACCAACAAAGCGACCGGCTACTGTCCGACACTCCTCCGGCCAAACTTAAAGCCTTGCAATGAGACAGCACATTTCCATGGCTGACCATGACGCCACGAGGGGTGGTCGTCGACCCCGAGGTATATTGCAAATAGGCCAGCGAGGTTTCGAGCAGGCATGGTCGGTCGGCTGTACTGGTCTGATCGTACGGTTGATCGGTCGCCATCCATTTGATCTGGCTCCCATCCTTGGCAATCGAAAATTCAGAAGAAACGGCCTCGATAGCAGAAGTTGTGAGCACCAGCGACACCTGAGCATCATCGATAATGGCACGGAGCCTTGGCAGACTATGCTTCCGCCTGACGGGATCCGGAGCGGGAGCAGGAACCGCCACCAGTCCGGCACACATACAGGCCCAGAACGCGCAGACGACGTCGAGCCCCGGTGGGTAGAGAAGAAGAATTCTCGTTCCTGGCCGAGCCTTGCGTGCTAGATGGCCGGCAAGTGGGCGCACCGTCTGTTCCAGCTCGCCATAAGTCAGCTGATTATCAAGTTCGAGGGTGTCGCGAATAAAGGCATAGGCGAGTTCATCCGGCTTTCGCTGGCAACAAGACTCAAAGAGGTCAGCGAGGCTGTGAATAGCCGGAGGCAGAGGCTTTGACATCAGCGGTTATACCTATTTATGTAATATTGGAAAACCGCAGGGCATTTTGTCAAGAATCCACGGTGATTTAGTACCCCTCGCAAGGGGTACTATCTAAATCCAAAGGAATAAGACTAGCGTTCAGCTGTGGTAAGAACTGATTCTCGCCTTCAGTACCCACGCCTATGGGCAGAGTAGTACGCCTGGTCAAAACTTGAAAGAATGTTATGCCTTTCCGCAACGACAGTCCTCCATGATAAACTTGTATTCTCTTGACTCAGGATTGCAGATTACGAAGAAAACCGATTGAAAAATCACACCCTCCGGGGTAAGCTGCCCCACAGTTGATCGCAACGACAATAGATTTACCCCTTACCCTACCCTGCCGTAGGGCAAGTTCTACCATGCGGAGAGGTGCGAGAGTGGCCGAATCGGGCAGTCTCGAAAACTGCTGTCCTGGCAACGGGACCGTGGGTTCGATCCCCACCCTCTCCGCCAAAACCAAGGTCGCATATGCCGCTGGCCTGACAATCAGGCCGGCGGATCAATACCTCGTTCACTGTTCATCTGCACCTTTTCTTTCAATGCTCGCCTAAGCTCGACCATCGCCAAAGTATCTCGCGCGCAGTATCGCAGCAACGCCTCTTCAATCGTCGCCCGCTCGACCCAATCCGTTTCGACAAAAACCATGCGGTAATACTGACTGGCGGCATGACCTCCCTCTTTGATGGCCAGATCGTCATAGGCAAGTGAGGGGACCATGGCCGGCAGCACCGACTTGATGGAATAAGACCCACCGAACGATGGATGGTAGTAATGGTCTCGCACGATTGGAAAGAGATCCCACAGGCGACTAACGATGCGCGATAGCGCTGGCTTGAACAACGGGAGCGCGGCGGCCAACTGCTCCAAGATAGACCGTTCGTACGGCGAATAGACGCAGATACTCCCCCGATCCCCCAGAGATTCCAGCAAGGATTCGGCAAGGATCTTCCGAGGGTCGCTCACATCCTTGTGCAAAAACTCCTCGTGGCGCAACTCACCGGTTGCCTGCTCGATATGGTTCGACCACTGAACAGGGAGGGCTTGATAGGGTCTCGTCTCCGAGAATCGAGGCACCGCCAGCATGACCGTCTCGAAATCGAGGTGATGCACCGGATACTGCACGGCCTTCAATACCGAACCGAGTTTCTCCGACACCCACTCGACATTCTCCTTCACACGGCGCTGAACCGGCGACAGCTTTGTGCCAGCTGGAATCTCGTCGATCGTCGTCACCCCTTGTTGAGTCAACTGACTGACCACCTGCTTCGATCCTGGCAAGTAATGAATCCACCGCGCCGGTTTGTCTTTGGTGCAATGTTCCCAGAAAGGACAATCGTAGGGTGTTATGACAATGCCGGTCCGGCTCAATGGCAGGGGGTTGCGTCTGGAGCAACATGCGAGTCATCGTGGCCAACCGCTCAGGCACCGTAGCCCGCCGTTGAGCCACCGCCTCTGACAGATCCTGAATGGCAAACAATTCGGTCAGATCGATTGCTCCATCTCGATACAGATACCCGGTATTGATATGCATGAGACCGACAGAGATGAGCGTCAGCCCTGCGCCCAGTATGACTTCGCTTTGCACGGCGAGATCTTCGAGATGCACGTCCTTGACCTTCGTAGAAGACTTGACCTCGATCAGCCGCCAGCCAGAGGGTTGTCCCTCCGCGGCTTGAACACGCTCCAACACATCCGCGCGAATCAACACCCCACCGTACAAAAATGCCGCTTCAAAAATTGCAGGCACGGTGAGGTCCTGGATCAGCGCAGCTGTCTGAGCAAGCGCGGCTTCTGTCTGGCGATAGCCCGCTGTCACCAATACCCCGCCTGGAAAGCGAGTCCGAGCCAACTCCCCGACTTCTGTTCCCATATCAAACATTGCCTGAGTCGCTGCATCCGGCTTGGTTGCGAGAGAGGGATGATGGATTTCGAGGTACAGACGCTTGTGGCATTGAAGACCGGACAAGAATTTTGACTTTGACAGACGCGGGGTCTTTGGAAGTGGAGCTGGTGAGAAATCGCTAGGTTCAGTCATGGCACGATGACCCTAAACGGACAGACACACGGTTGTCCAGCCCGCTGGACAACCGTGCAGGCTGGCTCACCTGCTCAGTTTCGTTCAACTAAAAAACCAGACAAACCAAACAAACGAAATAAACCAAATAACGGTCTTCTTCATCCTGTTAGGATGGCCCGCCATGGCGTCCCGCGTTGCACAGATCAGAAAATCCGTCCTCACCCTTGCTTTACCGGTCACGGTCAGCACCCTGCTTCAACGTACCGAAGGCATCGCCGCTGTCTTCCTTGTCGGAGGTCTCGGTGCGACATCTATCGCGGCAGTCGGACTTGGCCAATTGCTGGCCTTCATCGCCACTACGCTCGTCTCTGGATTATCGGTGGGCGCCAATGTCCTCATCGCCCAATTATGGGGCGCCCGCCGTACCAAAGATGTCGGAGAAGCCGCCACGCATCTTCTTGGAATGGCCGCCCTCGTGTCCTGTTTGCTCGTGATACTCGGATTGTCGCTGAATCGTGTCATCATGGAGTTGTTGGGAGCAGAACACAACGTCATTGCGCTGGCACTTCCCTACTCGAACTTCATCTTCCTGGTCATTCCCTGCACGATCTTCTTGCAAGTCCTCTCTTCAATCATACAAGGCACAGGAGACACCAAAACTCCCATGTACGCCTTGATCGCAGTGAATCTGCTGTATCTGACGATCGCCTACCCGCTGATCTATGGACTCTGGGGCTTCCCAGCCTTGGGTATCACCGGAGCGGCCGTGGCAGCCGGCCTCGCGGAAGGGACGGGCGTGGCCTACCTCCTTTGGGCCTGCCGAAAGCTCTTGAGGAAGTCACTCCATGTACGACGCGACCTCTTGCGCTCTACCTGGCAGATTGGCGCATCGGTCTCCGGTGAGCGGATATTTCAACAGGCAGGGATTATTCTCTACACCAAGATAATTCTCATGTACGGCACGGTGACCTACGCCGCCCATCAAGTCGGCTTGTCGATCGAATCCCTGTCGTTCCTACCGGGATATGGCTTCGCAATCGCCGCAGCCACGATGGTGGGGCAGAGTATCGGCGCAGGGAAATATGTCCGGGCCAAATTGGAAAACTGGGAGGCAAATCGCCTGGCCGGTATCGCGATGGCGTCGATGGGCGTGCTGTTCTTTTTCTTTCCCTATGCGCTACTCCGTGCCTTTACCAACGACGAAGCCGTCGTCGAACTCGGGACGGTGTTCCTGCGTATCGTCGCCATCCTCCAAGTGCCGCTCGCCCTCACCATGGTCCTGGCCGGATCGTTACGTGGAGCCGGCGATACTCGGTTCATCATGGTAGCGACGACCATCGGCATGTGGGGAATCCGCTTGCCTCTCGCGGTCATTGCAGGCCCTTGGCTTGCACTTGACGTGCTCTTTGTGTGGAGCGCCATGATTGCGGATTGGACTGTCCGAATGGGACTGCTACTCTGGCGATATCGATCCGAACGGTGGAAA
>CAMDRK010000018.1 GCA_945906715.1 Nitrospira lenta | reverse complement strand
GGACCAAAACAACACTTGCTTGTGCCAGAAGAGGACTTCCCCGTATTGGTAGAAGACGGCTGCGAGGACGAGGGCTCCGCCGATGAGGCTGTAGCGGATGGTCAAGTTTTCGACAACCGCATTTGCCCACACGGCGACCCCGGCGAAATAAATCAGGAAGGGGATGACGTCGATTTCAAATCCTCCGCTGATCGAGAGAAATATATCCAGAAAGCCGATAAAAATGAGGGCAGTGCCCACAATCATTCCGGCGACACGCATCTGGTTTTCGCCCCCGGAGTCTTCCTCGGGCTCTCGGCGCTCCGGCTCGTTGGTCGGTTCTGGCGGCATGGTCAGCTGGTCCCTAACTGTTCGTGAAACGTAAAGCGTGAAACGTGAAGCGTCCGAATTCTAATCGAGCAAGGTTGAGGTCGAGGTCAAGGTTAAGCGATGACCCGGCATTCTTCATCTTCGCCTCAACCTTAACCTGAACCTCGGCCTTCTCCCTGCTAGGTCTTAAAATGTTTGCTCAAGGTCAAGCCCTGTCGCTGATACGAGGATCCGAGGGCCGTGCCATAGAGCTGACTGGGCCGTGCGAGCATCTTGTCGTACACAACCTTAAAAAATGTTTGTCCATCATGGATCAGGAAGGGCACGTCGTGGGGGCGGACTTCCAGGACCACTTGGGTGCCGTGCAGCTCGCCGCGGCCGTACCCAAATCCCGGATCGAAAAACCCTGCGTAGTGGGTCCGCAGTTCGCCGCAAGCGGCTTCGAACGCGACCATCTCGGCCGCATAGCCGGCGGGAACGCGAATTCGTTCTTTCGATGCGAGAATATAAAATTCTTCCGGTTCCAAGAGGAGACTGTCCTGGCGGTGGCGGTACAGGGGCTCCCAAAAATCGAGCGCCGCATAGTGGCCGATTTTCGATAGATCGATGACGTGACTATTCTTCTTCGCCCGATAGCCGATGATCGGCGAGCTGCTTTGGTCGTCTCCTTTCAGATCGATGCGGAGAAACAGGCCACGATCTGTCCTCAGATCACGGGCGCTCAACGAATGTTTCGTGGGGAGATTGTGGTAGAGTAGCGGCTCTCGCTTGTGGAGCGTCTGAAGCGACTGGTCCGACACGGTAGCATTGCCGCGTACAAAGCGAATTTGATTGAGGGAGTAGCCGGTTTTTACCTTAATTGCGAACGAGCGTGGGACGATCTCCAGATAGAGGGGCCCTGAATAGCCGGCTCGGATCTCATCGAATCCGGTGTTGAGGTCCGTTACGACGCGGGTAAAAACATCCAGCCGTCCGGTCGTGCTTTTCGGATTGGTCCGCGCGCGGAGCGTCTTGGGTAACGCTACACGTTCCAACAGTGGCACCAAATAGACGTGGCCTTTTTCGAGAATGGCCCCCTCGGTCAAGTCCATCTCATACATCACGAGATCGGACTGGTAGAAATCCAAAACGTTGAGCCGGCTCGTAATCGCTGACAACTCCGGAAGGAAGCTGCTGATTAGCCGATAGGCCTTGCGCCCGAGCCGCAGATCGAGACTGGCCGGCTGGATCTGCCGGTCTTCGATCGGTACGTCGGCGTGGATGGCGCCGCTCGCAATCAGCTGCGTAATCTGTTGGTAGGGCAAAATGCCTGACGTGGTGCGCGCGCTCACAGGTCGTCGTGCTCTCCGTTGCTGCACGATCCTAGTGCAGGCGCTGCACTGACCATCGGCAGTTCTCGCGCAGACCCCTGCTGCGGTTGCGGATAATGGAAGGCCTTGTTTTCATAGTTCTTCAAGAGGACTCCCGCCGCATCCATGTGCACCATGTAGTCGCCCGGGAGCAAGGGGATCTTACCGCCTCCGCCCGGCGCATCGATGACGAAGTGCGGGACCGCCATTCCGCTGGTGTGGCCTTGCAGTGACTTAATGATATTCAGTCCCGTCTCGACCGTGGTGCGGAAGTGATTGGTGCCCTTGGTGAGGTCCGCTTGGTAGAGGTAATAGGGTTTGATGCGGGCGAGCAGGAGCTGATGCATCAACCGTCTCATAATGTCCGGATCGTCGTTGACGCCTTTGAGCAGCACGGTTTGCGCGCCGAGCGGCACGCCGGCATCGGCCAACATCCCGCAGGCCGCTTTTACTTCAGGCGTCAGTTCGTCCGGGTGATTGAAATGCAGGTTCATATACACAGGATGATATTTCTTGACGATCGCGCAGAGTTCCGGGGTGATCCGTTCCGGCAACGTGCCAGGCACCCGGGAGCCGAGGCGAATCAGTTCCAGATGCGGGATGGTGCGCAGGGCCTTGAGTATCCGCTCCAACAAATAGTCCGGCAGGAGCAAGGGGTCGCCGCCTGAGAGAATGACGTCGCGCACTTCGGTATGTTCGCGCAAGTAGGCGATGGCCTGGTCAAGTTCGCCTTTCTTGAGGAATCCCGGTTTCCCGACCAGCCGTTTTCTCGTGCAGAACCGGCAATAGATTGGACATTGGTTCGTCACCATCAGCAGGACGCGATCCGGATAGCGGTGGACCAGATGTGGAACCGGGCTCATGAGGTCTTCTTCGAGCGGATCGTCTTCCGCTTCGAAGTCCTCCATTTCGGCGATGTCCGGGACCACCTGTTTCCAAATGGCATCGCCTTTTTCTTTGATCGTCGCCATCACCGTGGGGGTAATGCGCATTGGATAGTCGCCCACGATGGCTTCGATTTCTTTCGCATCGACACCGAGTCGTGCGGCCAAATCCTTTGGCTTCACGATACTATCGGCGAGTATGCGTCTCCATGTTTCCATGCGGTCTCCTTTGATATCGAATGGAACAGCAAGGCTGCCGTCGCTAGTCGTTCGCGATCCGTTCCTGACTGTACGTCTTGTCCAGATAATCGAGGATGTCGTCAGTTTCCGTCAGCACGATGTCTCCATCCTTGAGGACTGGAACATAGTACTGGCCAGAGACTTCTTGGACCACTTTACGCATCGGGCGAAAGTCGGGCACGATAACCTGTTCGTATTCGACATGGAGGTCCGCCAGTTTACGGCGCACCACCTCACAGTCGGGGCACCAAGTAACATGATAGAGAGTCATAATGCTCGTAAGGGGTAAGGGGTGAAGGGTGAGGCGATGACACAAGAATGAACACGTATCATGATAACCCCTAACTCCTCCTCACCCCTTACTGGCTTCAACCGCGCACGGCACCATAACCGCGTCTTTCATTCCATGGATCACTTTCTTATCCGCCGGGCAGACGGTAGCCAGGATACCAGCCAACTCGGTCTTTCCGCCACTCACGAAATAATAGGGTGAGAGCCTGGCCCTGCCGGACATCCGGTTCATCTCACCGGTCACAGGATCGAAGTAGTCGAGTTCATACAGGCGGCCTTTGTGAAACTCCTGCAAGATATAGGGTGTTCGAGGAAAGGACGCCAAGGCGTTGTCGATGGCGCCGGCCCATTCGTGTTGCGGCATATCGTGCCCGACCGACACGCCTCGGCTTCCCCAGGCGAGTTCGGAGAATCCCGATGGTTTGATCACGAAGTGCCGCTCTTTTTGGGTTGCCGTGGCCAGATCCTGCCAGTTCATGACGGCCCGTCCACCGATCGCCAACCCTGGAATTGTCGCGGACGGAGGGATGGGTGCAGGATCGAGAATCCAGGTACGTGGCATGACGGTGGTCAAGTGTAGGAAGACTTCCCTGTCCAATGCCTCTTCCCAGAAGGGTCGCAAGGCTGGGTGATGAAGAAGGGCAAAGGCGAGCTTTTCTTCCAGCGCCGGCTTGTACGGGGGCGTGACGGCGACACGATCCTTCTTGATCGCATATTGGACAAGTTCGGATTTGGGAATGTTCAAGAGGTCGAATAACTCATAGAAGCGATAGATCAAGGCAATCGGCTGGTCCATTTCCTCATTGGTGATCCGGAGGCCTTCCTCGGTGAATCGAATGTGACGAGGCTCCAGGCAGTAGGCATCGAGACCGATCGCTCGAAGCCGGGCCGCGAGCCACGTCATTTCAGGCCGATAGTCTTTGGCTTCTTCCGACATCAGAATCGCGACACATCCTGTGCGCTGGGCGAGCTGGGCCTTCACCATGGCTGCAAATCCTCGAACCATCCCCTCGGAGCCACCCACGATCTCCAGGGGAGGGGCAAGGGGTAAGGGGTAAGGGGTTGGAGAAGCAGCAGCACTGTATATCTCAGCCAATGCTCCGGTTAATCCGATTCCTCCAGGGACTGAGTCGAGCTCGGTGATCACCATGCCGTCCTGGGTGGGGATGATGTCCGGTCGGATGACTGCGGGAATCTGGTCACGAAACCGTTTCATGCGGCTGTAGGTGATGAGCCCTTCCGGCTTCCCTTGGTCCAGGTATCCTGCGACCCAGGCTGGCTGGAGGCCTCGTACACTGTCGAGATAGAGGCGGTTCAGGGCCTGATAAAAGGAGAGGAGCTGCGGTCCGAGCCGGTGGAAGAAATCTAACTGATCGTTTGTGAGAAGGAACGGCGTGACCGCAATGCGCCAGGTCGTTGTGGCGGTGACGATTTCGGGAGCCGAAGCCTGTCCGGGCAAAGATGGAAAGAGACCAGCTTGGCTCAGCTGGTCGCGGATGATTGTGCAGCGGTGAAGAAGGTCGGAGGTAGCCAAGTCAGACAGAGGCAGTATCCGTGTAAATGAGCGCTCCTCATGTAAGGGCAAAGAACTGTAACACGGGCTTTGGGACCATACAAGGGGCGAAGAGGGCAGCAAGGGAAGGACAGCGTCGCTTGCCGCATTGGCATCAGAGATGAGTTCCGGTCAAAAAACCGACATCCCCTTGGGCGCCCCTGTCGAATGGTGCTAGTATGGGCCGCACATCGATTGGATCCCTTTTATGTCCGCAAATACCGATGAATTGGTGGGCGCGCTTGTGACACCACCGATCGCGCTGCCACAACTTGTGCCGAGCCGCACCTGTCTCCAGTGCGATGTCTGTTGCCGGTTTCCCGACCCCGATAGCGCCCTGCGTCCGTACTTTACCGAGAGCGAAATCACCCTGGCTCTGGCCGGGGGCATTGAGGCCACGGCCTTTCCCAACCGGCTGGGGTCGCAGGTGATTCTGGTTCCCGATCCTCACGGCGAGGGGTATCTTTGCCCGGCATTCGATGCCGCAACTTCAACCTGTCGTATTTATGAGCAACGTCCGCTCGATTGTCAGCTCTATCCGCTGGCGTTGATGTGGAATGAGCCGCATGACCAGGTCTTGTTGGGATGGGATACGAAATGTCCCTTCATGCGAGAGGGGATTCCAGCGGAAATTCAGCGTCATGCCGATCGGGTAATAGCCTTGCTCGATCGACCAGACATCCATGAGCAGCTAGTCTCGCATCCTCGCCTCATCGGACGGTTTCAAGAGGACGTGGTCGTGCTGGCGCGTCTTTCACGCCTCACTGATGCCGTGGCCGGTCAGTGGGGAACTGCGCCCCTGCATCGGTTCACACTGGACGATATTTCGCGCATGACGACGGCGTTAGACCGGTCTGGGTGGCGCCACGCTCAGTCGCTCGCAGCCTATTCGCCGGTCTATCACTACATGTGGAATGGATTACTGGCCTATTGGTGGATAGAGCTTGAGGGCGCCTTTTGCCTCTTTGCTCAATCACCGGATGGCTGGTTCATGCCTCTGCCTCCGATCGGAGCCGGTTCGATCGACAAGCCTCTGTGTGGGGCGATGGGGCTGCTGCGGCGCTGGAACGGTGATTCGCCGGTCAGCCGAGTTGAGAACGTGCCTTTCCAGTTAGTGCCAGAGTTCGAGCGACTGGGCTATCGTCTGACGCCCAAGGAGCCTGACTATCTGTATCACGCGACAGATCTTGAGGCGTTGGCGGGCGACCGGTATCGCTCTCACCGGGCACTGTGCAATCGATTTGAGCGTGAGCAGCCTTTTGAGGTGAGTACCTATCAGGTTGGTGATCGTCAGGACTGTCGTGCCCTTCTCGCAAACTGGTCACGGCAGAAACAAGCGGAAGGGCTTGAGTCATTCGGCGCGATGCTGTTGGCCGATGCGGCGTCGGCTCACGAAGTGATCTGGTCACAGGCATCGGCTCTTCGACTCACAGGAACAGTCGTGAAGATTCACGGTCGGCTCTGCGCGTATACCTTCGGCTATTGGTTGACGAGCAGGACATTCTGTGTCCTCTTAGAGGTAACCGACCGGGCAGTTCCTGGTCTGGCGCAGTATCTATTTCGGGAGACCTGTCGGATGGCTGTGGCGGAAGGGGCCGAATACATCAATACAATGGATGATGCAGGCCTCCCAGGATTGCGCGCGTCGAAACAGGCCTATCATCCCATCATACTGATTCCCAACGTTGCCGCCTTTCCGGCCTGTGCTGCATGAATACTTCAATGGCCTTATCATTCTTCGATCTTCGCCGTTATCGGTGGCTGCCCTATCTCCTGATCGCTATCACTGTATGCGCGCTCCTCGCCGGGATCGTCCTGACCCGGTTCGTCGAAGATCGCCTCGTGGAAGCAAAGGGAAAAGAACTCACGCTGGCCGCGTCGGAAGTGGCCGAGAAGCTCGACCGGATGCTGTTCGAGCGTCAGGGCGACGTTCTCATGATGGCTCGAGCCTTTTCGGCGCAAGCGTCCGATCCGACATATCTCTCCGAGTATCTGAGATGGATGAAGACGGAATATTCCCCAGTCTATCTGTCGATCGCGGTGACGGATAGTCAGGGTATGGTTGTGGCGGCGACGGAGTCTTCGCTGGTAGGGCGCGACGAGAGCCGCACGGCCTCGTTTATTGCCGCGCAGGCGACGCGGCGACTCGACATTACTGACGTCGGGGTCCAGGAAGCGGAGAGTGGCGTCGATACGATCGCGTTTACGGCTCCGATTTTCGATCTGCAAGGCGCGTTTGCGGGTGTCGTGACATCGCGGGTGGCGGTTCCATTCTTGGAGGAAGTGACAGCCAGGACCATTCGCTCCCTTGAAGCAGGACAAAGAGCAGGCGTGCGAGTTGCCTACCAAATGCTGACGAAGCAGGGCCGGGTATTTGCCGATTCGGATCTGTCCGGCAAGGGGACTGCCGATCTGAAAGAACTCAGCTTCCCTTCAATGTTACTGAGCGAGGCCGGTGTGCCGGGGTACATCGAAGAAGAGCATGTGCGCCGGCATGTTCAGGTGGTCACCGGCTACGCGCAGACCAGAGGTTTTCGAGAATCTGCGGGGCTGGCCTGGTCGGTCCTGCTGCGAATGGATCGGCAGGACATTCTGGCGCCTATTCACGCGTTCTTGTGGAAAGTGTGGATTGTAGGCGGGGTGGTCTGGGTTCCCCTGCTGGGCTTATTGCTCTGGGCGACGGCTCGATTGCGCGCAGAGCATCGCCAGGCGCAACAGGAAAATGCCTGGGCGAAAGCCGCTGAAACCGCGTTGCTCCAGAGCCAGGAGCGCAACCGGGCCATCGTCGATACCGCGCTTGACGGGGTGATCAGCATGGATTCGACAGGGATGGTGACTGATTGGAATGCGCAGGCTACGGCAATTTTCGGGTGGTCCCGCGAGGAAGCTCTGGGACGGGCCCTTTCTGAAACCATCATTCCTGAGCGGGATTGTCGGGCGCATGAGCATGGCCTCCGTGAATTTTTCCGAACAGGGGCCGGCGCAGTCCTGAACCGACGGATTGAAGTTGTCGCTCGACACAAGGACGGGCGGGAATTTCCCGTTGAACTTTCGGTGTCACCGGCAAAAATTGGGGATGCGTACATTTTCAGCGCCTTTATCAGGGACATCACAGACCGCCGACGGGCTGAACAGCGTGTCGTAGCTCAGTATGCGGTGACCCGCGTCCTCTCCGAGGCGACGACGATGGAAGAGGCGGCGCCGAAAATCATTCAGGCCATTGGGGAGAGCCTAGAATGGGATCTGGGCTTGTTCTGGCGGGTTGATAAGGCGACGGGGGTGCTGCGCTGTTGCGATCAGTGGAAGGCGTCATCCCTGCAGGCCGAGCCGTTTATCCTGGATAGTCTGCAGCGTACGTTTTCGCGCGGCGAGGATTTGCCCGGACGTATTTGGGCCAGCGGAAAATCGGGCTGGATAGCGGACCTCAAGGCGGATACCGATTTTTCTCGCGGAGAACAGGCTCAACAGGCAGGGTTTCACGCGGCCTTTGGATTGCCTATTCTCTCCGGGACCGAGATTGGGGGCATCATCGAATTCTTCAGTCTTCCGGTCAGGCAGCCCGATGACGAGTTGTTGAGGATGGCGGATGACATCGGCCTCAAGATCGGCCAGTTTGGCGAGCGGGCTCGCACGGAAGCTGTGTTACACGAAACCGAAGCGCAATTGCAGCAAGCGCAGAAGATGGAAGCGGTGGGGCGATTGGCCGGAGGCATGGCGCACGATTTCAATAATCTCCTCACGGTGATTCGAGGGTACAGCGAGTTGTTTCTGGGACGCCTGGGGCCTACCGATGCCATGAGAAAGGATATGGAAGAGGTGAAAAAGGCGGCAGATCGGGCCACCGGGCTGACCCGTCAATTGCTGGCGTTCAGCCGCCGTCAGTTCATTGAGGCAAAAGTCCTCGATCTCAACGCCCTCGTTGCCAATATGGAGGGTATGTTGCGGCGTCTTATCGGTGAGGATATCGTCGAATTCAACTCCGATCTCGATGCGTCGACCGGCGCCATCAAGGCGGACCCAGGACAGATCGAGCAGGTCATCATGAACCTGGTGGTCAATGCGCGGGATGCGATGCCCACGGGTGGGCGTCTGACGATCGAAACCCGGAATGTGACGATTGGGGAAGAGGCAAGTCTGAACGGCGTGGGGGCGGCGCCGGGGTCGTATGTGTCGCTGGCGGTTTGCGATAACGGCCAAGGAATGGATGCTGAAACTCAGTCGCATCTGTTCGAGCCGTTCTTTACGACAAAGGAAAAAGGGAAAGGGACGGGATTAGGACTCTCGACCGTCTATGGCATCGTCAAGCAGAGCGGAGGAAGTATCTTCGTGGAAAGCGCTCCCGGTCTCGGCACGACGTTCAGGATCTACTTCCCATTGGTTGAACAAGAGGTGCCAGGAACGGTGACAGGTGTTGAAGTAATCGATCCGGCACGTGGCCACGAAACGATTCTTTTGGTTGAGGACGAGCCGGCGGTCCGCGGTCTCGTGCACGAGACGTTACAGCTCCAGGGCTATACGGTGCTGGAGGCGCGTCATGGCATTGAGGCCCTCCTTACCAGCGCGAGACACAGCGGGCCTATTCATCTGTTATTGACAGATGTTGTCATGCCACAGATGAGCGGACCTGAAGTTGCGGAGAAGATCTTGACCATTCGACCAGAGATCAAAGTGCTTTACATGTCGGGGTATCCGGACCATCCGGTGTTTGAACAGGGCGGCGTGAGTCGCCAGGTCGGGTTCCTGCCGAAGCCCTTCTCACCCCCTGCGCTAGCGCAAAAAGTGCGCGAAGTTTTGGACAGTGTGAAAGCTGCATAAGCTGGTTCATTTGGTTCATCTGGTTTGTTTTGTTATTTAGTTGTTTCGTTCAACCAAAAAAACCAAACAGACCAAATAAACCAAATAGACTACCTCGCTTGATCTTCAGCCTTGGTTCCGTTTATCGTGGCTCCACCGAACCAGATAAACCGAATAGACCAGATAGACGAGACAGACCAGATAGACAAGATCGACCAGAGAGACAGGGTCATGCAGCAAGGACGAGAACTCGACATCGGGCACTATCGAATTACGCAGGAGCCGTTCTACGCGGAGGTGCGTGGCGAGATCGGTCTGTTCACGGTCGCGGCGAACAGCAAGATGCCGGTTATGCTCAAGGGGCCGACCGGCTGCGGCAAGACCCGATTCGTCCAGCATATGGCCTACAAGCTTGGACGTCCTTTGATCACGGTGGCCTGTCACGAGGATCTCACTGCTTCCGATCTCGTGGGGCGATATCTGCTCAAGGGACAAGAGACGGTCTGGGTCGATGGGCCGCTGACGCTCGGCGTGAAGTATGGCGCGATTGTCTATCTAGATGAAATCGTCGAGGCACGGAAGGATACGACGGTCATCATCCATCCCCTGAGCGACGATCGCCGCTTCTTGCCGATTGAAAAGAAAGGCCAGATTCTCGAAGCGGCCGACGACTTCCTCCTGGTGATTTCCTATAATCCCGGGTATCAGAGCGTGCTCAAGGATTTGAAGCAAAGCACGAAGCAGCGTTTCATGGCGATTGAGTTCGACTATCCGGCGCCTGACGTCGAAACCACCGTGGTTGAACGGGAAGCGGGAGTCAGCCGTGACCTTGCCGCCAGCTTGGTGAAACTCGGCGGGAAAGTGCGGAACCTCAAGAACCATGGGTTGGAAGAAGGGGTCAGCACCAGATTGTTGATCTATGCTGGAACACTCATCAGGCAAGGGGTGCCGACCGACCGAGCCTGCGACGTCGCGATTGCCCGCCCGATCACTGACGATCCCGATATGCAGCGCAGCATTCTGGAATTGGTAAAAGCTATCTTCTGATTCTCCTCCTCTGGGTCCCATCGCGGATGAATTCGCTGATCGTGCAGGACACCAAAGATGGAGCGATTCTCACCGTTCACATCCAACCGAAATCCTCGACCACAGAGTGCGTGGGCATTCACGGCGATGCGTTGAAGATTCGGGTGGCCGCTCCACCCGTCGATGGCGCAGCCAATGATGAATTGATCCGGTTTCTGGCACGGACGTTGTCTCTTCCTCTCGCTGCAGTGTCCCTTGAATCCGGGGCCGGCGGACGGCATAAACGTGTGCGTCTACGGGGAGTGATGGCAGAACGTGTCATCGCCCGCCTCATGCAGAAAGGACCGGTGAATGAATGAAACGCTCTATCGCGTACCTTGTCTGTGGAATGTTCCTCCTCAGCGCCTGTTCCAGCGCCCGTCCGGTTCTGTATCCCAATGAACATATGCAATCGGTGGGGAAAGAGGCAACGACACAGGATATCGAAGACTGTAAGAAGTTGGCCGAATCGGCAGGGGCTGAGGAAGGCAGTGGGAAGGCCGGTCGTGTGGCGACCGGCACCGCAGTAGGAGCCGGAGTCGGCGCGGCAGCCGGGGCGGTCGGTGGCGCCATCTCAGGCGCGGTGGGCCGTGGTTCCATGATCGGGGCTGCGACTGGCGCAGTGTGGGGCCTGTTGACCGGCTTGTACCACGCCTTCGCTGGCCCGTCGCTACCGAGTCAGGCCTACACGAACTTTGTGAATCGGTGTCTGCAAGAGAAGGGGTATGAGGTGACGGGCTGGCAGTGAAGGTGGGACGAGCGGCCATCTTCCTTGCTCGCAGAACGCGCACGATCAGAATGTGCTCGTTCGATGCGCGCAGTAGAAGCTGATCCGCCCATCCCCCCGCCACCCCGTCACGAGGTATAAGAAGGAGTGGGGGAATGAGAATGCGGTGTGCAGTCGAGCCCAACCCCACCATCTCGCGTTGAGCCGAGTACCATGCCGGTGAAAATGAGGAGGGCGAAAGATTGAAGAGGGTTCAGGGCATCGTTATTTCCGGTTTACTTCTATCTCTCGCGGCCTGTGCAGGGGCGGGGCCGTTGTTGAAGTCGAATGCGAAGCTTCAGTTGCAGGGGCGGGAGATGGCGAAGCTTGAAGTGATTATTTGTCAGCAGAAGGCCGAGGCGGCCGGGTTGAAGCCCGGCACTGGCGGACGAAGTGGCAACATGGCGACTGGAGCCGGGCTGGGTTTGATTAGTGGCGCGGCGATAGGGGCGTCGAGCGGGATTATCGGTGGATTGCCAGGTGTGACGATCGGGGCGGCGGTCGGAGGCGCGCTCGGAGTCATCATCGGTTCAGTGGGTGGCGCCTACAGGCCGCTCGATCCAGACCCTGCTTACGCCGATGCGGTGACAAGGTGTTTGAGTGAGAAGGGGTATGAGGTGAGTGGCTGGCAATGAGGAGAGCCCTCCTTGCTCGCGCAACGCGCGGTCGCGGACTCCCCTCGTTGGACGCGCGCAGTCGAGGGCTTCTCCTCCCTGCCAGCCTGGGAGTGTAAAAGAGGTAAGAACTGGAAAGATGATTGGGCAATGCAGGCGCGTGAGATGGGCGGGAGAGAGGGGGGACCTCTGTGCTCGCGGAACGCGCGGCCTGAGAAGGCCCTCGTTCGACGCGCGCACTTAAGGTCTCCCCCTTCCATCCCGCCACGAGTTGAGAGAAGGAGAGGAAGATGACTGAAAAGATTTTGTCGGTGCGGCAGTGATTGGATGGTCCCTCAGCCAGGGCATCCCTTTGCTCCCGGAACGCGCACGATGGGAACACCCCTCCAACTATCGGAAAGAAGTTTCAAGGAAAGATAAAGAATGGGAGATCCGAGCCAGAGCGTATTCAACGCGCAACTGTTTAGCTTCGCCCCATCACAGATCTGGAGAACCGCCACGCTTCGTATGCCAAAGGGCAAGGATTTCGACGGTCTTGGATTCTGAGGTTACACGATAATAGAGATGGTAATGGACGCGGGGAAGGTGAATCCGGCGGACACCGGCGAGTTTGACGTTTCGAGCCTGCGCCCCGATCAGTGGTTGGGAAGCAAGGAGTTGGAATGGCCGCTCAAGCTCAACTGCAAAAGCATCGGGAGCTTTCGGTCGATTGGCTAACCACCATTCAGCCGCATCGAGGATAGCCTGGCTAGCACTGTCGACAATCCGGACAGGGAGCGGACTGCTCACGATCGGCGGATCTGTTTTAGGATATCAACTGCGCTTGTCGTCTCTCCCCGCTCGGCTTCTGCCATCGCCGCAAGCAGCTTAGCCTCTTCCGCAGGGGCAAGCTCGAAGGTCTCGTCGCCTTCAGGAGCTAACACCGTCACAACAGCACCTTCGGGGAGATTGTGGTCATCGAGCTTGATCGTTCCGCCATGGACTTTTCCCGTGGTAACCAGCATGAGCGCATCCTAGCACTTCATCGAACAGCCGTCCATCTTCCAGCGGCTCCCCTGCCCTCAGACTCTTTAATGCGTGTTCCGGCCTGATCCTTTCCCTCAAACTGGCCCAAGCCGACAAGAAAGCCAGCTCGTGAGGAGATGGGGAAAGCAGCTCCTTCAACGCGCGCAGTCGAGGGCTGCTCTTCCATGCCAGCCTGGGAGTGTGAAAGAAATAAGAGTTGGAACATAGTCGCCTGATGTAGGCGCGTGAGACGGGCGGGACGGAGGGGGGACCTCTGTGCTCGCGGAACGCGCAGCCTGAGAAGGCCCTCGTTCGACGCGCGCACGTGAGGTCTCCCTCTTCCATCCCGCCACGAGTTGAGGAAAGGAGAAGAAGATGACTGAAAAGATTTTGTCGGAGTGCCAGTGAAGGCGAGACAGGCGGATAGTCTCACCAAGGTTTTCAAGCCATGGTTGAGTTTCCCCGATACGACTAAACTGATTAGAGCACCAGCTGGCAAAGGGAATGGCAATTGCCATGCTTAAGGCGATTCCGATCGCGAACATGAGCCACATTCCACCTCCGATGAAAAAAGACCAACCTGTGAAAGTGATTTCCCTCTTGCTTAATCGAAAAAACCATCGGCTAAGGGATACCCGCTCATCCAACAGGATGGAACGATGTATTACAACGGCAAATAGCGCGCCGATAATTCCGTAGAGAGCCATCCAAAAAGCCTGTTCTGTTAGCATCTGCACGATTGGTTCTTCCGCATTTGGCTGGTCCCATAGGTCTTGAAAATAAGCTAGTACTGCGGTGGTAACCATTGGCAGGAGCATGAGCCTTCCGAAGTGGCCCCGTCGTACCCACACTTGAGATGCGGCTTCTCGTAGAATCACCCAAATGGGCATAGGTTATGTCGAAGGCTGGGTTGCAGGTGGAAATGGCAATGTACCCTACTTGCGACTTTATCGAGTAGATAATGGGCAAAAGCAAACTATTTCAGATTAAGAACTGAGTCTTGAATAGGACGAGCAATTCAGCAAATGAAACAGGCAGTACTTGTGCAGGCTAGCGGTAGCTCATAGCTGATAAGAATGCTGTGCTTTGTGCCGTTAGGCGCGTGCTTTTCGTCAGAGGCTCAGCACAGACTGGTTTTGCAGTCGGTCACTACGAGGTTTGTGAGTTTTTCGCCTGCGTCTAGTTCGATAGATAGCCAGGCTAGACCCATGAGGCGTTCTTCTTGGCGAGGTCCTGCGCCTTCATCTATTAGGCTGACGATGTAGTAGCGGCCGGCGGGGATTTTGGTAAACCAGAAATGTCCGGTGGGGTTGGCTCTGGTTGTGCGGAGATAGGGGGTGAGGCGTTTTTCGGTCTGGAGCCTGGTTAGCGCTTCCTGCGGGCAGTCGGTTGGGGTGCGCGGCGCTGTTGTGATGCTTTCAGGAGAGGCTGGGGCTTCTGTTGGTGAGCAAGATGTGGTTCTCACGTTGTGGTCGAACCAGAAACGCGTGTAGGGAGTGATGGGGATGAGATGGACTGGAGCGCCTGCTTGGGTGATGGCTTTCCCGGATGGCGAACTAAGAAACGCTTGTCCGGCCAGAGTGCTTCGCCCCTTCTGCTTGTAGGAGAAGAAGTCTTTTTCGTTCAAGACTGGAGGCTGTGCTGTCTTGGCGGGAGACACATTGCCAGGCTCGGCGGCCTGCACCGCATTAGACCAGAGGATTCCAAACAGGAGTAGGAGGACTACGACGCATAGAAGTCGGTTGCGCAATGGCATGGCCGTTAGGAAGTGGGTGAGGGCGATCCCGACGTTTCGTCCAAGGGTATCGGTGCTGCAGCTGCCTTGTGCTTGAGAGCCCGGCCCTTGTCCGGCGTTGGATCGGTGACGATGCCGTAGACTTCTCGGCCTTCGTGGCCCTCCGGCAGATATTCCGTGATCGGCAGGCCATCTTCACGGACAAATAGCAGGCAGTGGCAGTATTTGTAGATCTGCATTTCGTCGCAGGCGCACATCCAGCGACGGAGTTTGGCTTCTGCCGCTTTATCCTTGTAGAAGTTGCAGGGGCAGAGAGGTTTGCCCAGCTCGTCCATGTGCATCGCGAGGCCCTTGACCACCGCTTCGGTGACGGCGGGCATGGGATGCATAGAAGTCCCGCTCTTCTCCGCGAATCCCGTCACATACTTCCACATTTTGTCGAGACTCTCTTTTTTCGGCTCGCTCATTTCAATCCCTTGCCTCTCGCCCCATGCCTTCGCGTCAGCGCATAGTTTACAAGCGCTGGGGCGTCCTTTACAATCCAGGACTTCCCAATACTGCCCGAAAATTCCGTAGGATTGGATCGCGAATGGAGCTGTCGGATACTCATAAGCAATTGATCGCCAAGTTGGCAGAGGAGCTGGGACTGGCTACAGGCCAGCATCTGGTGGCCTGTCTTGCCGAGTCCACTGCGAAGCCGAATCAGGTGGAAGGCGTCTTGCTCCTGCTCGATGAATTGACGGAGGTCTCGCCGAAAGTTACTTGCGCCGCAATTGAATCGTTTCCCGGTTTGCAACAGCGGGGTCGGCTCAGTGATGCCGTGGCCTGGCTGGATCTGGGGATTGCGTTGGCCGAATCGTCCGGTGCAATCGGACTCAAGTATTTCAAAGAGAGCCCGCTGATTCTGGGTCTGATTGAGCCACCATCTGCTCGATCGTTGGTACTGAAAACGGCTCTGGAGCTGGCCGAGCAGGATGCGAATGTCGCGCTGGAATTTCTCCGTGTCTCACCGGAGGTCGTGACGGTCATCCCGCCGGATCAGCTAGGGGCTTGGTTAGAAATCGGGTTTGAACTGACGCAGGTCGATTTCGTCGTTGCGCTGGAGTACATCCGCCAGATTCCCGCGGTCGCGCGGGTGTTGCCTATCCAAGATGCCAGAGCCTGGGCGACGTTCGGACTCAAGCTCATTTCGCAGAATAGTTTTGGCAGGACAGATTATTTCGGGACCATCGAATTTCTCCGCACCAGCCCGCTCATCCTTGGCGATCTCGAAGACCAGTCTGT
>CAMDRK010000017.1 GCA_945906715.1 Nitrospira lenta | reverse complement strand
GGAGACATAGGACTGATTCGACAACACCAGTTTTCTCGCTTGCCCGACACTAAACACGTCTCCGCTGCGCGGTCCCGTCGTCCCATCCTGCAGCACGACTCTCAACCCGTCAAAATCGATGTTCGCACCGGACAGATAGGTCGTATAGCCTGCGTCGTTGCTCAGCGTAGAGGCAGATGCCCCCACGGTCTCTGTCACCGTGGCCGGCCCTGACCCCAGCATCTGCGCGGCAGTGGACCCGGCGCTGCCGAACTTCATGAGCAGGGAGTTCGTATTGCCGGCAGGATTGTTGATCGTGAAGCGGCCGGACGTGACGGACCCGTAGGACACTGTGTAGGCCGTCGTATTGGCAACGTTGCGACTCGCGTTCAGCTTAGAGGCCAGCTCGGTCGCCAATTGTGCGCCAGTATAGCTGCCGGGTGCCAGTGTGATCGTCGTATCCGTTGTGCCTCCGTCATCGTTGACGACCAGGGTATTGTTTGCCGACGTGATATTGAAGATGTTGGTTGCGCGCGTCGTGTTGTAGACGTTCTGTTGCTTGGAAACCCCGGCCAGCCCGGTTGTGTCTCCATTGCTCGTGGCCGTGCTGCCGACCGCTATAGCGCTTTGGTCGATCCCCGTCGAACCCATGAGGGACTTGGCCGTCGACGCTGCGTTGGAGTACAGGAGGCTCAACGCCGTCGCATTGGTTCCATCGTTCGTAATATCGAACTTGCCGGTGGTCTCGGTAAAACCGACCGTATAAGTCGTTCCTCCGCTCACCGCCTCCATGGCAGTTTTAACCTGGGCAGCGAGTTGAGCGCCGGTATACTGGCCAGGCGACAAGGTTGCCGTCACAGGCCCGGTCCCGGGATCGAAACGAATTCCGTCGTTGATCCCAGCCGTGACCGTATAGATGTTCTTCACTCGAACTTCATAGTTGTCCAATGTCACCAGGCTGGGATCGATCACGCCGCTGTCGATCTTCACCGCGCCTCCGGTGTTCGTGCTATTCGGCAAGACACCCACCGCCGTGGAGGCGTTGTAGACATCGAAGGTGGTCGAGGCGCTGAACTTCACCAGATAATCGTTCAGGGTGACAGCGCTCTGGTTGGACACAGTCCCTTGCGACATGACGGCGCTGCCGGTATTCCGCGCGCTGACACTCGTTGAGGCGCGAAGCGCAAAGGGAGATAACCCGGTAGTCGCGCTGCCGCCGTTGAAGCCCAGACTCGTAAGGCCGCTGCCACCGGTCACTTCCACGGAAGACAGCTGGCCATTATTATTTGAGGTGATCACAAGATGGTCGGTATCAAAGGTCACCGCCACGCTTTTCCCTGCCGCTGACAATGTGGCATCGGCATTAATCTTCCGCTGCATCTCAGCCGCCAAGGAAGCGCCCGTCGTATACGATTGCCCCGGCGAGGCCGCCCCTGTCAGCGTGATCGTCCCCGACGCGGTTCCATCAACGGTGACCGTGACGGTGTCGTTGGCGCCGGTCACGATCCTCACCGGCGCCGTCACGGTCGGGGTGGAAATCGAGACGCCCGTGGCTCGCCCATTCCGGCTGGTGCCGCTGAATACCGACTGGCCCCCGGCATATTCTGTGTTCCCAAGCTGTTGGAGCTGAAGGAAGAGCTGTTTGACTTCCTGCGCGCCGATCACCCGGTCGGACTGACTATTGGTGCTGCTGGCGAACTGAACGGACAGTTCTTTGATCCGTCCCAGAATGTTTGTCACGCCGCTCAACGTGCTGTCGGTCATATCAAGGCGCGTCATGGCGATGTCGAGGTTGCGGACACGCTGGCTGACTTGCCCCATCGCGGCTTTGGTCGACACGATCCGGTCAAACGCGCTGGCGTTATCCGAGGGTTGGACGACTTTCTTGCCGGATGAAATTTGCAGCTGCGTCGCCAGCGACTGGGCTCTCGCACGCTGAATACTGTTGACCAGAAGGTTGTAGGTCTGTTGTTCGGTGACTCTCATTGCCTCATCTCTCCGCGTTACCTCTTTAAGTCCAGCAACGTCTGCAACATTTCGTCCGTGGCCATAATCAGCCGGGAGGCCGCATCAAAAGCGCGCTGATACTTCAGGATGTTGACCAGCTCCTCGTCGATCGAGACGCCGGAGGACTGGGCCCTGAACGAGTCCAATTGCTCGTGCAGTATCGTTTGGGCTTGGAGTTTGCCATTCGCGGACTGAGCCGCCACTCCCACGCCGGTTGCGGCTATGCGATAGGTATCGTTGAACGTCACACTGCCGAGGGTGGAGACGGCTTCTGTTTGCAAGGCGACCAGCGCCATGACATTGTCGTTATTGCCGGGCACGCCGGCCCTGGTTGAAGATGCGGCGACCTTGCTGGCGTTCGTCAGTGCCATGCCGATTGACTTGGCCGTATCGCTGTAGGAGTTGAGCAAGAACTTGTCATTGGCCGCTGCGGTCCCACTCAGGGTGACCTGGATGCCGTCGACTGTAAACGTTTGCGGACCGCTATAGGTCCCCGACGCAGCCGTGCTGGTTCCGGAGCTCAGCCCGAGTGTGGCGCGCGCCGTCCCCCCGGTGACATTGACCGCAGACGTCGAGGTCAAGGCATTCGAGGTGATCGTGAACCGGCTGGTCGTCGTGTCATAGGTGACCACCACGCTTTTCCCAGCCGCGGAGAGGGTCGCATCGGCGTTCATCTTCGTTTGCAACTCCACCGCCAGGGAGGCTCCGCTCTCGTACGATTGTCCAGGTGAGGCAGCCCCGGTCAGCGTGATCGTTCCGGACGCCGTTCCATCGACGGTGACCGTTAAGGTGTCGTTGGTGCCGGTCACGATGTTCACCGGCACATCCACAGTCGGCGCTGTGACCGCGGCGCCGGCATAGTTCCCCTTGATGGTCGCGCCGGTCGTGGTATTCACGATGGAGTAGGCCGTCGCGGAGGAAAATCTGATTTCATAATCCTGCAATGTCAGCAGGCTGTTCGCGGTGATCGGTCCGCTCGCGAGAGTGGCGCTGCCAAGGTTGGTGGATTTGTCTTGGGTCGTCACGGCAAGCGGTGAGAAGAAATCGAGCCCGGTCGACCCGTCAAGCCCATATCCTTGACGATGAATCTGGTTTACCTCGTTCACCAGGCTGGCCGAGAGCTTATCGAAGGAGGTCTGAAGCCCGGGGATGATCGTGTCGCGGATCGTGAGAAGGCCCGCGAGCTTGCCGCCTGAAATGAGCGAGGAAATGTTTATGGACTTACCATTCCCCATGTCATATTGGACGTTCGCCATGCCGTCATTGTCCATCGTGGCCACCGCGACCAGGTTGCGCGAAATCGTATTTTCGACGACCACCTGACCGCGCCCGACAAACACGGATACCGAGCCGTTTCCTCCGTCGATCACCGAGATGTCAACGCGCTGTGCCAGGTCGTTGATGGCCTGATCCCGTTGATCGCGCAAATCGTTGGCGTTCTGTCCCGTCATCTCTGCAGACACGATCTTCCCGTTCAGCTCTGCAACCTGCGCAGTCAGACTGTCGATTTCATCGATCGTCTGTTTCACTTGATCGTTTACCGAGGCCCGACGCGCCGACAGTTCGCCGGCCACCTGATTGAGCCCGTTGGTGAGAAAGTTCGCTTTGGACAGCAGCACCGAGCGCGGCGTGACGTTGGACGGGCTTGAGGCAACGTCCTGGAGACTACTGAAAAAATCGGTCAGTTGCGTGCCGATCCCTTGATTATTGGAATCGCCAAACATGTTCTGTATCTGGGACAGTTGGTCGTTAGAGATGTTGAGTTGCCCGAGCACCGAATTGGATGACGTGATTTCCCTGTTGATAAAACTGTCGACGATGCGCCGGATCTGGGTGACCTGGACGCCCGTTCCCACCTGGCCTGGATTTCCCCCCACCGGGGACCGTTCGGTGACTACCGCCTCCTGCCGGGAATAGCCTGGCGTATTGACGTTCGCGACGTTGTGACCGGTGACCGTCAACGCCTGCTGCGCGGCGCTGAGCGCGCTTTTTCCGATATCGAGTAATCCGTCGAGTCCCATGATGCGGGTTTATCCTCTTTGCCTGAACATGGCGCCGCCGGTCCCTACGCGTTGCGATTCCCCGGAAGATGAATAGGTGCCCTGCTCCGGAAGCGCCTCGGCCGAGAGATGCATCGCTTTGCGGCAGAGCGTTTGGATGCCGGCCACGAGTAACGCGTTCACGGCGGTGTCCTGGCGCAAGGCGCGGACTTTCGCCGCGAGCCGCTCATGACATCGTTCAACCGCTCGTTTGTCTTGTGGGTCAAGCCGATCGATGATGGCCTGCAAGGTGACCGTTGCGCGGGGAAGCCCCAAGGCATCGGAATAATTCTTGACCACTGCCTCGCGTTCAGACTCTAACAATTCGAATTCTTGGAGATTTTTAACCCGCTGTTCGTTGAGCGCAGGGAACTCTGCCACGGATAGCCGACGGAGGGCATTCCGTTCTTGCTGCAGAGTCTGATGGAACAGATCACAGTGGGCTTCCTCACGAGTGAGGATATCGAGGAGAGATGTGGCGGCTGATGCAGTGTTGAACATGTGCCTCTTTCTGTCGGGATTCATCTGAGTCAGTGCAGGCTCCAGCCGCCTTCTGCTCAGATCGGTTCCCCGAAACAGAGAGAGGACGGATTAGAGCGTGGCGTCGGTCAATGCGTGACGGATAATGGCATCCCCGACCTTGCGCCCATCGATGTTGTACGTGCCGGTCTCCACCGACCGGCTAATCTGTTTAATTCGCTCTGCTCTGGCATCATCCGGCTGGTCGGCCAAGGCCGTGATCCGCTGAATCTCTTTTGCCTGTTGAGAGATCTGTACGCGATCTTGGCGTCCATCGCTGGACGTACGGCGATTCGACCCGATCGGAGCGCTCTCCTGAGCGCCGAGTAGCAGCTGTGCAAGCTGATCGGATTTGCCATGACCTGAGATCTGCATAATGTCTCTCCTCTCCCTAAGTTAGCCCCGCGTCATCAGCCTGAGTGGTGCTGAAACTGAGGCTTTAATACCTGTCGGCTCCTCTATCGGTTTGTGAGCCTGAAAACTTGAGGGGGGAGGTGAGTTTTTTTCCGTATATTCGTCAATCATTCTGGCCAATCCAAGCCCACCAGACTCTGCAGCCAAACGACCGATTTCCTGGTCATAAAACGAGTAGAAATAGGCGCCACCTTTATTATCCAATGCCCCCTTTGGGACTGTTTCTCTCATAATTTTCAATAGATTGGATATGAAGTAACTTTCAAATTCCTTCGCGGCGCCCTTGAGAGCGGCCATCTCTACCCCTTGCTCTCCACTGCCTCGCGATGGAAACTGGGGCAAACTCAGAGGAGCTTCGGCCACCTGTCTGATAGCACTGAGTCCTGCGCGGCCCTGATCCAAGATGAACCTCCTGAAACGACTAATACATTGAGTTAATATTGCTGTATTATCAATATCTTATCTATATAATATCAAGGTTGGCCTGAAGTGCTCCTGCTGACCGGAGAGCCGATAGAATTGCAACCAAGTCTCTAGGGGTCACTCCGACTGCATTGAGCGCCCGGACCACCTCTCCGAGGGTTACCGTTTCATCCACCACCACCAGTCTGGACTCTTGCTCCTTCGCCTCAGTCTGAACATCCTCAGTGACCGTCGTCTGCCCACCAGAAGGCCCACCAAGTAAGGAAGCGGGAGGCTGCGACACATTTATCGTGTTCTTGACTGAGATTGTGAGGTTGCCGTGAGAGATGGCACAGGTAGAGATACGGACATGTTCTCCGAGGACTACGGTACCGGTCCGTTCATTCACCACCACTCTCGCCGACACGTCCACAGCAACATCCAACCCTTCGATCGTGGCAATGTACTCCACCACTCGACCGCGAAAGTTTGCAGGAATAGTCGCCCGAACCAGCCCTGCATTGACGGCGGTCGCACTCCCCTTCCCGAAGACGCCGTCGATGGCTTCGGTCGTTCTAATCGCCGTCGTGAAATCAGGCTGGCGCAGGAGCACCGATACGGTTTCCCACGATTCAACGTCGATGGCCACCTCTTTTTCGATGATGGCCCCGCCTGGCACCGTGCCGGCAGACTGATGATTTTTGGTCACAGTGGAACCGCCTGCGCCACCGGTTCCTCCCAAGAAACCTCCGATTGAAACCGGCCCTTGCGCCACGGCATAGACTTGCTGATTCGCCGCCTTCAGTGGAGTGAGCAACAAGGTGCCGCCTTGCAAACTCTTTGCGTTAGCCATCGACGAGACGAGGACATCGACCGTCAACCCTGGCTTGGCAAATGGCGGCAATTTTGCCGTCACCATGACCGAGGCAATGTTACGCGTCAGCAACTGGATCGGGTCGATCACCAGGTTGACGCCCATCTTATTCAACATCGACATCATGGCTTGGATCGTGAACTGACCGCCGATGACCTGGTCGCCGGTACGATCCAGACCGACGACGAGCCCGTAGCCGATCAACTGGTTCTCCCGGACGCCTTCGAAAGAGCCGACGTCTTTGATCCGAACCGCCCAAGCCGGTGCCGCTCCAAACATCACCACAAGAAGTCCGGCAACGATACAGCGCTTTGCAATGGTCATCATGGTGGTGTCCTATACAATATTCACGGTTAATGGTGCCGTCGCAGGAGGTGTTCCCGGCTGAAAAACATTCTGGCGAGCCAGCCTGGTTCCGCCATACTGCCCGCAGAGGATTGATCCTCTCCCTGCCCATCCAACCCACCCTCCCCTGAATCGGGGTGAACCGGCGGGGGAGCAAGATCGGCCCGGCGGACGACCCCGCTCATGACCATCATTTTCAAAGACCGCAGCACGATCATGCGATGCCACTTCGCCCAGGGGACGCCTGCCGTCCGCCTGCCTTTCTGTTTCATGCGCCGCATCTCCTTCAAACTAGAAGGGATAGACCCAGTCGAGCACCCGAACCAGCCATCCTGGCCGTTGCACGTCATCCACGACGCCCAAGCCTGAGTACTCGATTTTCGCGTCGGCAATGGCGCTCGACAACACCGTGTTTTTGGTGTCGACGTCTACGCGGCGGACGATGCCGCTGATCGACATCAGCTGTGTCTCGCTATTCACGGTGACTTCCCGCTTGCCTTCAATTCTGAGATCCCCGTTCGGCAAAACTTCGGTCACAATCGTGGAAATCGTCCCAGTCAGTGTGTCGGCGCGACTTGTGGCGCCTTTGCCGCCGAACTTGTTCTTTGAACTGGCATCGACCCCCAGCCCCCGCATCGTCTCGCCGCCGAGACGGACTCCGGGAATCCCGATGTATCCGATACCGGATCCGCTTAACGAATTGTTCAAGGTCGATTCCCGCTCCGCCTTCGTATCGGCTGACTTGGACCCCGCATGTTTTTCTACGATTTTGATCGTCAGGATATCGCCGACGCGCATGGCCCGCAGGTCTTCATACAAGTAGGCGCGTCCATTCTCTTCTTGCCACAGCGAGCCAAGGGTTTTGGGAGGCGGCAAGGGAGGCACCGTCAGTTTATTCGCCACATTGGGCGAGTTATGAAAGTAGCACCCGGCATTGAAGAACGCGGCACTCAGCACGCTCAGCGCGATAGCCACACGGACAGATCTGTAACAGAAGCTAATACTCAACACGCACAACTCCCGGTGCGATAATCTTCGCCCGCAACTCTTTGCCAGAATCTACGTTGGCCACCGTAATGGACTGGCCGAGCTCGCCGCTCGCCTTGGTCACGCCGGTCGCCTGAATCAAAAGCCCTCCGTGCCTTGCCTCAATAGCGACACGATCGCCCTTGCGAACGGCATAGGGCTTCTTGATCATCGCCAGGCGAATCGGCATGTTCGCCTGCAACGGGCGCGCCGCACTTTTCCCAACGACGTCGTTCAGGCTGGTCGCCAACTGGTGGTTCCACTCTCTCAGTTTGATACGCTGAATCGTGAGGTCTTCCGCTTCGATCAGATCGTCGGCCTTAATGGCCCTGATCGGCACGACGGCATCGACGGACGCGCCGATATCGGCGGTGGCATCGATCGTCTGCCAGAACCTGCCGTTGGCATTGATCTGAACATGAAAGGTCCGGCGTCCGAGACCCTCGTCAAATCCGTGTGAAGTAATTGTCAGTCCCGTGCTGCCGGCCGGCACTTGAATCGATTCTTGCGGATCCACCATCGTGGCATGGACCGCGCGCACCTGCCCCGCCATCTCCCGTTCAAGAAAGCGCATGATGCTTTGTTGAATGTCCGCGGGGTGCAACTGGTGAGCTGCCGGAGTAAGAGCTTGGTCCAGCTTCATGAAACGGGACTCAGCCCCCTGCGCCGCGCGCACCGTTAAAGGCAGACGATCAGCGGATGCTGCGCTCGCCGGACTGGGACCGGCGAGGATTAGGGCCAACAAGACGGCTGGTGCACACACATATCGTGGCGTCATAGGAACACTCCTCTGTCCAAGATCGGCAATCACTCTTACCGTCTGAGATTGTTCGCGATGGACATCATCTCGTCCGACGCTTGAATGGTTTTTGAGTTAATCTCATAGCTACGTTGCGCAATGATCATGTTGACCATTTCTTCTGCCAAATTGACGTTCGAACTCTCCAGAAATCCCTGCTGCACAGTTCCAAATCCCGTTGAGAATCCACCCGTCCCTTGGAGTGGCGGGCCAGACGCGAAACTGTCGAGAAACAGATTGTTCCCCATCGCCACGAGTCCCGAGGGGTTATCGAACTTGGTGAGCTGAATCTGACCGATCTGCGAGGCTTGCGTCACGCCGGGCAACTGAACAGACACGGTCCCGTCCTGCCCGATATCGAGCTTGAGTGCGCCGGAGGGAATGGTGATCACGGGATTCATCAGATCTCCGTCTCCCGTCACCATATTCCCGACGTTGTCCCGCTTGAACGAACCGTTGCGGGTATACATGATCGTGCCGTCAGAGCGCTGGACTTGGAAAAATCCTGCCCCATCGATCGCGAGGTCCAGCTCATTGCCGGTCTGGCGCATGTTGCCCTGAATCCACTCCTTGGCCACCGTGACGGGGCGAACCCCGCCGCCGACCTGGATCCCGACAGGAAAGACCCCAACGTTCGACGCATTCGTTCCAGGAAGCCTGGTCGCCTGGTACATCAAGTCGGAAAACTCCGCCCGGCTTCGCTTGAACGCGTTGGTATTGACGTTTGCCAGGTTGTGGGCAATCGTGTCCACGTTGAGCTGCTGAGCGGTCATTCCGGTAGCCGCCGTCCACATCGCTCTGATCATATAAACCTCCTACGTCTCTCGTCGTTCGTGAAGCGTATCTTGTTCAAGCGTTTCAAGTTTCGAGTTTCATGTTGATCCTCGGAATTTCAGCATTCCGAAATGAGTAACGTGAAACCTCAAACTAGAAACCAGAAACTTCCATGCCGGACGAACAACACTTCACGTTTTTACAGCACTCGCCCGACGTCTTGGATCGCAATTTCGGCCATACGATCCAGTGTCTGAATCAATTTCTGGCTCGACTCATAGTTCCGCATGCCCTGGATCATCTTGACCATCTCGCCGATCGAATTGACGTTCGATTCTTCGATATGCCCGCTTTGAATGTCCGGGTTCTTCATCACCTTTCCGTTATCAGCTGCCAGAAACCCTTCGAGGTTTTTTTTCGGCATGAGGTCGTCAGGAAACTCCATGACCTTGATCGTCGCGACCGGTTTACCGTCGACATGTACCGCGCCCTCCTTCGTCACCTGCACTGAACCGGAGGGAACCTTGATCTCTCCTTTGGTGCCCATTACGGGATAACCGAGATTGGTCACCAGCCGTCCTTGCCCATCGAGCGAGAGCATCCCGTTCCTGGTATAGCGAAGCCCATGAGGCGTCTTGACCTCGAAAAACCCACGTCCTGTGATGGCCATGTCCAAGGGGTTGCCGGTGATTCTGATCCGGCCTGCCTCAAACGAGGTGTGCATGGTATGGGGAGCCACGAACACTCGCTCCGCAGATCCAGCCGGTCGCACACCGATCTGCTGACCGAGCCCGGCCTGATGGCCAAGTGCCGCCCCGGACACCTGCGCTCTGGCCAAAACAGACGTAAACCCTTGGTCGTCCTGTTTGAAGCCGGCAGTATTGACGTTTGCCATATTGTTGGCAAAGACCTGCATCTGGCGTTCTTGCGCCAGCGCGCCGGAAAGGATGGAATAGACAGCTCGGTTCATGTGTGCTGCTCCTTGCGTGGCAATGACGCTGAACCACAACGCAACATGCGTGCCATGTGTTCGCGGGACATGTAGTTGTAGATCGAACGAACGGCCGGCCCCTCAGGGCGCTGTAAATACCGGGCAATGACACACCTCGCGTTCAGGGAAATTCGGCGATCGTGGACACCGCGTGTGGAATAGCTATGCACGGCTAGGAAAAGATTGCCGGAGTGGGAAGAATATCGCGGGTCGGAAAGAGAAGAACGGGGCATTAGAAATGTTACGCGATCAATGTTGAATGGTGAAGTGTCAGAATCGGAAAAGGTCGCAAGGTGAAATGAGAGGAGCAGTGGCAATGATGAACGTCGAATGACGAATTGTGAATTATCGAAATCCGCAGCAACTGGCGCTGCGAACGCATCTGATGAATTCCGACCATTGACCATTGTCCATTGACCATTCAACATTCCCATCAAGGCTCACTGCAGCACTTCGAGGCTCCCCTTGAGGTGAAAGATCGCTTTGGTATGGATCTGACACACACGAGACTCTGTGACTTTGAGGATCCCGCCGATTTCCTTCATGGTCAATTCTTCATAGTAATACAGTGTGAGGACGAGCCGTTCTTTCTCCGGCAATTGCCCAATCGCGTTGGCCACCCGCTCACGCTCCCGATCGCTGAGTATCAGCGCGAGGGGGTCCGGGTGATGGGTATCGGCAAGCATGTTCAGGATTTTCGGTCTCTCGGTCTCCTGCAAGTTGAAGTCGTCCAAGCTGACCAGGACGGCACCCTTGGACCGCACAAGGAAATCGTCCAGTTCGGCTGGAGTCAGCTTCATCTCTGCCCCGACTTCCTCATCGGAAGGAGGGCGGCCGAGTCTGTTCAACAATGTGGTATGCGTGCGCTGCAACAACGAGACGCGCTCGTGGACCGATCGGGGAATCCAATCCATGGATCGAATTTCATCCAGCATGGCGCCCCGAATCCGAAACTCCGCATAGGTTTTGAACTTCGCTTCCCGCCTGGGGTCGTACTTATCCATCGCGTCCATCAATCCAATGATGCCGACAGACACGAGGTCTTCCGCATCCATGTAGGCCGGCAGACGAAAGGCCAGTCGATAGGCCATCGCCTTCACAACGTGCGCGTACTCTTTGATGATCTGTTCGCGTTGCACTTCGAGGGCAGGGCCGATAGACCGGACTGGTTGTGTCGCCATGTTGTTCATCATCAGTATGCTTTCTGTATTCCTATTAAAAGTTGTCTGTCGCTCGTGTCAGGCTTCAGGTAGTCAGGACACAACCTCCGAACACGTGAAATCAGAAGCATGAAACTCGAAACCTCAAACGCCTGAACAAGATACGCTTCACACGAACAGGCTAGGACGTGTGGATCAATTGGCGCCAGAGAAATTGCACAGTACTCTTCGGCAACTGCGGATCGGGCCATGCTGCAATCTCTTTCGCCAGCTGGACAAAGGCCCGGCTGGCTGGCGCGCTCTGAAAACAGTCGGTCACCGCCTTCTGCTGGAGGACCGCCATCGGCAGATAATCGTCGAACGGGACATAGCCCAGATACTCCAGGTTGATATTCAGGAAACGGTCCGCCGCTGCATCGAGCTTGCGGAATGTCAGCGTGGCATCGCGTTGACTTTTCACCATATTGACCAGCACTTTGAATCGACGTTCGCGATGCTGCCGGCAGAGCACTTTTATCAACGCATAGGCGTCGGTCAGGGACGTCGGTTCCGATGAAACGACGACGATGGTCTCCTGCGCGGCTGAGGCGAAATAGGTGACCGTGGGCGACACACCGGCTCCCGTGTCGATCAGCAGCACGTCCACAGCATCGGCCACATGCTCCAACTCAGTCTGTAAGAGTAGTTTTTGGGAATCAGTCAAGGAAGTGAGTTGCGGCAGGCCGGAACCTGCCGGCAATACCTGGATTCCAGCCGGGCCTTGGATGATGATGTCGGACAGGTGGTGCGATCCGCGCAGGACATGCTCCAACGTATACAACGGCACCAATCCCAACAACACATCGATATTGCCCAATCCTAAGTCTGCATCCAGTACCAGCACTCGTTTCCCTGCTCGCGACAACTCCACAGCAAGATTGGCGACCACATTCGTTTTCCCAACCCCACCCTTTCCGCTGGTCACGGTAATGACATGGGTGCAATGGCTCCCTTGAGCGACCATCGGCATCATTGCCTCCTCTTCACTGAGCATATTCTTCATGCGGAAACTCCTTCTTGCGCGAATTGTGGCGTCGTTCCGGCCAAGGACATAACCGAGTTGCGTCCCATGGATGACGAGAGGCCTGGTGATGTGAAGCGGGAAGACGCACGATCGAGTAATAGATCGGCCAACCGTTCCGGTTTTGCCAACTCGAGATCTTCCGGCACCCGCTGACCAGTCCCCCAATAGGACAGGGGCAAGGTCGTCTGGTACGCCAGTTCAAAGAGATTTCCGTATTCCTCCGTCTCGTCAAGCCTGGTAAAAAGCAGGCGGGACGGCGCACAAACTTCATACCGTGCCAGCGTGCGGCGGAGGTCCTGCATGCGTGTGTTCGAGGATAAGACCAGATGCGTTTCAATTGGGCCGTACGAGTCTTTGAGCTCGCCAAGATTGGTGAGCCGTGCCGTCTCATCCGCGCCAAACCCTGGCGTATCGATAAGAATGAGATTGGTCCCGCGATGACGGCGTATGCAGTCGATCACATCGGCAGTGGTCTGCGCAGTTTCGAGCCCAACCCCCAAAACATTTGTATACATGCGAAGGTGTTCGACCGCCGCCATGCGGCAGCTATCCAGCGTAATCAGCACGACTGATTTATGCTCCTCCAAACTGTAGTAGGCCGCAAGCTTCACGATCGCCGTGGTCTTGCCGACCCCGCTCGGGCCGACAAACATGGCCACGTTGTAGTCGTCTCCGGGATTCAGGAGAGGCCCACTGACCCGAATCGCTTCAGCAAGGAGACGGTGCAGCATCTCAGGAATCTCGCTATCTGCAATGGGCTGCTCAGGCGTGGACTGATGACACAGCGCTCGACAGAGACTGTCGGCGCTGGAGGATCGTAATCCTTGGGCAATCAACTGACGATAGGCCCGTGCGATCGGAGCAGGGAAGCCGGCGCCGGGCGTCGATGCGTCGTCGGGAAAGGAAGAGTTTAGGCGCTGACGCAGATCGTGGAGTTCCTTTTTCAGACGATGCACATGCTCCGACGCCAGAGAACCCCGTGGCGGCGCTGCAACCGGGGCCGGCATGGCTGCGTTCCTCGTACGCGGCCTGGCCGCGCCGGAGGTACCGAGTACTGCACTCAGCGTGTCCTGAAACCCAGTGGAAGATTCCTGCGCAGGTGCAGGAGCAGGAGCAGGCGCCGCCGGCGCCGCGCCGCGCCTGATCACAGGCTCGTTCGGCTGCGGAATGGGAACAAACTCTTTCGCGTCACGATCGATCGCCGCCGTCACTTCCAGCAACGGACGGCCGAATAGACCGAACGGCAAGCTCCCTTGACGCACGCGTTTGCTGGACAGAATGACGGCATCCGGCCCCAAGTCTGCCTTGATGGCGCGGATGGCCTCGTGCATGGTTTCGGCATGAAATAACTTCACATTCATCATTCACCTCATAGCCGTGGTAGTTCGACGTCCAACTTAATCGTATCGAGCGATTGCAGCTGGACCATCGCGTCGATTTCATTGAGACCCAACACCGGCACCGTCCGGAGAATTCGGTCGGTCAAGCGGCGGATATGCCGGCGCAATGCCGGGGAACAGAGCACGATCGGCTGCTGGCCACGCGCCGCGACTCGTTCTGCCGCCTGCTTCAGGGCCATCAACAACCTCTGGGATGTCCCGGGGTCCAAATTCAGCAGGCCCCCTTGCGGAAGCGCCGCGACCTGTTCATTCAGCGATCGATCGAGCCGAGGATCCAGCGTGATGACGGCCAACGTGCCGTCGGGAGCCTGATGCTGCCGTGTGATCGTCCGCGACAACGCCTGCCGCGCGATTTCCGTGAGCAGTTCGGGATCTTTCGTCACCATGGCATGGTCCGCAATCGCTTCGAGGATGGAGCGGAGATCGCGGATTGGGATGCCTTCACGCAGCAGATTTCCAAGTATCCGCACCACCGTCCCCAAGGGCAACATCGTGGGAATCAATTCCTCGACCAATCTGGGATGAGACTTGGCCGTCTCATCCAGCAACGCCTGGACCTCTTGGCGGCCTAATAATTCATGCCCGTGGCGTTTGACGATTTCAGATAAATGTGTGGCGATGGCCGAGGTGGCGTCGACGACGGTATAACCGGCGAGTTGCGCTTGCTCGCGCATCGACTCCGGCACCCATATGGCAGGTAACCCAAAGGCCGGTTCCTTCGTTGCCACACCGTGAATGGCGCCGCGCTGGGCCGTTCCTGGGTCGATCGCCATCACATGCGACGGCATCACGTCGGATTTCGAGAGTTCCACCCCCTTGAGCATGACGGTATACTCGTTCGGGCGTAACTGTAGGTTGTCGCGAATATGAATCGGCGGAAGCAGAAAACCCATCGTCTCTGCAAACTGTTTACGCAAACTCTTAATGCGCTCCAGGAGGGCGGTCCCATGGGTACCCTCGACCAAGCCGATCAGACCATAGCCGACCTGAACTTCCATCAAATCGAACGGCTCGACGTGGGGCGCCACCTCTTCCCCTTTGGCGCTCGCCGCGGGGACCGGCGACTGCGCCGCAGTCTGATCGTTCTGATGCGACAGCCGATATGCTAACCAGGCGGCGCCGGCGCCCAAGCCCAGAAACGCCAGATGGGGCAGGCCGGGGATGAGTCCTAACACCAACAAAATTGCAGCCGCTGTCCCAACCGCTTTCGGCGATACCAGAATTTGCCGCATAATATCGAATCCGAGATCGCCGTCTGATGCGGCTCGGGTCACAATGATGCCCGCAGCGGTCGAAACAATCAGCGCCGGAATCTGAGCGACAAGACCTTCCCCCACCGTCAAAAGCGTGTAGGTTTGCGCAGCCAGGCCTGGGCTCATGCCCTGTTGCAGAATACCGATCGTCAATCCGCCGAGAATGTTGACCAGGACAATGATGATCGCCGCCACGGCATCTCCCCGAACAAACTTGCTGGCGCCGTCCATCGAGCCGTAGAAATCGGCTTCTTCCGAGATCTCACGGCGTCGCCGCCTCGCTTCCGTCTCGTTAATCAGCCCGGCATTCAAATCGGCATCGATACTCATCTGTTTGCCCGGCATCGCGTCCAAGGTGAACCGGGCCGCCACTTCGGCCACGCGGCCGGCGCCTTTCGTCACGACAACAAAGTTGATAATGACCAGGATCGCGAAGATCACGAGGCCGACCGTATAGTTTCCGCCGACAACAAAATTCCCGAACGCCCGAATCACCTCCCCCGCGGCACCGGCACCTTCGTTGCCGTGCAACAGAATGAGTCGCGTCGACGCAATATTCAGGGAGAGGCGAAGCAGCGTGACCATCAACAGAATGGACGGAAAGGCCGAGAACTCGATGGGCCTCCGTACTTGCAATCCCACGAGCAAGATGATGACCGACACGGTAATATTGAACGCCAGAAGCAGATCCAAGAGAAACCGGGGCAGCGGCAACAGCATGACCATGATGACGGCCACCACACCCACCGACAATAGAATGTCCGGGTGTTTGATGATCGACCTTGGGGTGAGAACCTGTATCTCGTTCGCCATAATTGGTATGCCTTCTAGCGGGGCGCCTGCTCAGGCGTGAAACCCCGTGCGCGATACACAAATGCCAGAATTTCCGCCACCGCCCGGTAGAGATCGGCGGGAATCTCCTTACCGATGTCCACGAGCCGATACAATGTGCGGGCAACAAACTTATGCTCCACCACCGACACGCCATGTTGCCTGGCTACTTCACGAATCCGTTCGGCCAGATAGCCGGCCCCCTTGGCGACGACGATCGGTGCGCCAGGACGCGCGGGATCGTATTTCAGCGCGACGGCAAGGTGCGTGGGGTTGGTCACGACGACATCCGCCGTCGGCACCGCGGCCATCATGCGTTTCTTCACCATCTCTCGCTGCATGCTCCGCACACGGCTCTTCAGCTGCGGATCTCCTTCCGAACTGCGATGCTCTTCCTTCAACTCGGCATGAGACATGCGCATCGAGCGTTCCCATTCATACCGTTGATAGGCATAGTCGGCTCCTGCGACGACGACGATTGCCCCGGTGACCCAGGCGGCAACTTTGAACGCCAGCCAGCCCATCACGGTCATGAGCCCCCATACGTCATACTGCACAAGTTCAGGAAACCGTCCGATCTCCCCTTGAAAGACCAATATCCCGATGCCGGCGATGATCGAAATTTTCAGCAATGCTTTGATGAACTCTGTGAGAGACCGAAGCGACACGAGCCGTGAAAACCCCGTGATCGGATTCAATCGCGAGATCTCGAACGGAAAGGAGGACTTCCACAAGAGCCCCGTCTGCGCGATCGATGCGGCGACCCCTGCGAGCAACAGGCCTCCCAGGAATGGAAGCACGAGCAGTATGGTGGTAATACCGACCTGCACGACCAAGGAGTGAATCTGATCGACCGTAAGGCTCGCCTGCGTCATTCGGTCGAAGGACTGGGACAGCCCCATTCGGAACACCTCACTCATCTGTTGCACCCCGGGACGAGCCAGGAAAAAAAAGAGCGCGATCCCTGTAACCTGCATGGCCGCTGAGGTCACATCACGGCTGACCGCGATGTTACCCTTTAGCCGGGCATCCGCTTTTCGTTTCTCGCTCCCTGGTTCTGTTTTGTTATCTGTATCCTCAGCCATGCCCTAAGACCCTCAACAGCCCCTCCACCGTCTCGTTTAATCCGATGAATTCTTGCTCGAGTAGCGACACAATAAACGGCATGGCTGCGGCCAAGACCAGCACCCCTGCGATGATCGTCAGGGGAAAACTGAGTGTGAAGATATTGATCTGCACGACGGCTCGCCCCAACATGGCCATCAGAATATTGATAAGGGCCAGGGCCACGAGGACTGGTCCAGCGATTTTCACCGCGACCACGAACATATGCTGGGACAGGCGCAGCACTTCCTCCGCGATGGACGGAGAGAGACTCGCGCCAAAAGGCGGAATGGAGTCGAAACTGGAGACGATGGCGGACACGACCATCATATGAGCATTCAGCGAGAGAAAGACCAACGTCGCAATGATGGTGAACAATTGACCGACCATCGGCGTGGAGACCGATGTCATCGGATCGAATAATTGCGCCATGCTGAATCCCATCTGGGTTCCGGCGATTTCACCGGCCACCTCGAACGCTGAAAAGAGCAAGCGAACGGCCATGCCGATCACAAATCCAATCAATAATTCGCTCGCCAGTCCGGCCGTGATCGCAACAGCCTCCGGCGGGAGGGGTGGAAGGCGAATCGCCGGGGCCAACGCCAAGGCCAGCATGAGCACGAGCGCCACTTTGATCCGAGGGGGAACGACGCGTCCGCTTAGCATCGGAATCGCCGCCACAATCCCCCCGGCGCGGGAAGCCACGACGAGGAAGGACTGAAACTCAGGGAGTAGAATTTCAAGCGGTTGGGTCACGTTCATGGTGCGATCTGGGCAACCTCTCTCAATGCACAAACTGTTGAAAATTGCTGAATAGGTGTGTCATGAACGACGTCATCACACCCAGCATCCATGGCATGAAGATCACGATGGCGGCGAACACGGCCAGCACCTTGGGTACGAAGGAGAGCGTGGCTTCGTTCAGCTGCGTCATGGCCTGCAGGGCGCTGACGGCCAGGCCGACGACCAAACTGAGGACCAGAATAGGCCCGGACACAAGAAGTGTCGTCTCTAACGCCTGACGGCCTAACTCTGTCACCATCTCAGGAGTCATCTCGCTCGCCCCTCCCAGGTCTCGTTCAGTAACTACTCAAGTATTCAGGCTGAAGTGTTTGGAATTTTGAAGTCCGGCCTTCAGTCTGAACCCCTTCAGCCTCTTTACCTCAGCAGTTACCTCGCTCATTGAAAGCTTTTCACCAGCGACCCGACGATCAGATACCACCCGTCGGCCAACACAAAAAGAATGATCTTAAACGGGAGGGAAATCATGACCGGCGGCAACATCATCATGCCCATGGCCATCAGAATACTGGCTACCACCATGTCGATGATCAGAAAGGGAATATAAATCAAGAACCCGATCTGAAATGAGACCCTCAGTTCGCTCAAAATA
>CAMDRK010000016.1 GCA_945906715.1 Nitrospira lenta | reverse complement strand
CCCACGGCAACGGGCGCAAAGGTGAGGGGATTGGTGTGAGTTTTCCCACCGTGAACTCTCGTTTGTGTGCCGGTAAATCTCACGTTCTCACCGTTTTCCGGTAATTTAATGCCCATTTCTTCACGCACCCGCTTGAAGACCTGCGCAGTCTTCCTCAGCTTTATCGTGTCCGAATCGCGAATCGTCAGCATCGCATCTTCGTGCCCCTGCTCTGCGCAGATTGCCATCGTGAGACAGTTCGTCCCGGCACGAATCATTTTCAAGGTCAAGTTGGCGTAATGACAATGCACGCCGATGAAGATACAGGCCTCGATCTTGTTGCCCCAAATTGTCAGGTTGGGATGGTTTGGATTGATGACCTCTTCTGGATCAATTTTTGGATACTTCGGGCGATAGTCCGGCATGGGGATGATCATGACCTCAGGAATCTGGGCAGCAATTTCCAGGACGGCCTTGGCCTTTTCAATGGCATGCTCGTTCCAGGCCCAGAGCACCAACGGCCCTGGGAAGATCGTGGCGTTGGGGCTGGTCAACATTTTACGGGCCATCTCTTCGATGACCTTGTCCTCATTCTCCTCCAGCAACCCATAGTACAGTCCCTGCCCTGGGTCAGGCAGCGCGACCCCCAACTGAGCCGCAGACGGAGGATGGAACCCGGCGGGACCAGGAACAATGATGCGTTCTCTTATATCTGTCGTCGTTGCCACTCCCGTACCTCCCTAGTTACCTATTACAATCATTGGATTGGACAGGACTGCAACGGTGGTTTTCTCTTCATACCGAATGTTATCAGTAACGGCAGCCATCGGCAATTGATCGATCATGATCATCTTAATGGCATTATTTTTTGCCATAGTATCGCATACCCACACGCACAGCGCACAACCCTTGCAGCGATCCACCGCTATGTAGGCAGTGCCGTACTTGTAACCCTTATCCGTCCCCATGGTTTCGCTATACTGGATGGTATTCGCTTCAGGACAATATTGCGTACAGAGCTTGCAGCTCTTCGAGGCACATATCTCGACATTGATATTGGCTACCAGATACATGGTACTCCTTCGTGCTAAATCCTAGTTAGGCGCTTACGGTCGCACGGGCTTCCGACCGTTTGACCGATGTTGCAGCCCAACCGTGATCGACTGCGTAGTTCCAGCCGGCCTGAATCACCGCCACATTTTTATCGATCAGCTCCTGCTTCTTTTTGAATTTCCGCTCAACGACACTGTCCAAGGCCGCGGTTCCACCGGAGACGACAAATCCTTTACCAAGGAACCGGTCCTTCACCGACATCTCCAGCGCTTCAACTGAAGTTAGCCCCGTGATCGCTCCAATGCAACCCATCAAGGCCATGTTCGTCGCGAGGTCCATCCCCGCAACTTCGAGGGACAGTTTGGTGGCAGGGAAATAATAGAGCTTTGCTCGGCGCTCTTCCAACTCACGCTGCTGATCTCGATGAAGACTCATCGGACCATCGTTGTTGATCAACGCAATCCCATCTTCCTTCAACCCGAAGTAGAATGGCATCGTATAGGACTTGCCGTGGGTTATGACTTGGGGATGGAAGATAATAATGATATGCGGAAAGGTAATTTCCCCGATTTCATAAATCGGTTCGTCCGACACACGGACGTAGCTTTCGACCGGCGCCATCCGTTTTTCCGACCCGTAAAATGGGACGATCGTGCTTTCACCACCGGCATGGATCACTGCAGTGCTCAGAATGTGTGACCCTGTCACAACACCCTGACCGCCAACCCCTGCCATTCGTATGTTAAAGCGCTTTGCCATATCCGAATCTCCCTCCGAATCGTTTACGCCTTGGTTGGAATTGCTGCGGCAGGAGCAGCCGCCTTCGGAAGATAGTCTTTATAGCCGTACCGCTCGGTCAGATACTGCTTGGCTTCCTCGCTCACGTACTCCGTGAACTGATACCGATCGTTCTCAACGGTCTTCGCGTCTTCCATCACCTTGTCGGTCGGAATCGCGTACTCGATGTTGCAGGAGGTGTAGGCTTGAATGTAGGTCGAGCCCACTTCGCGGGCGATCAGCACGGCTTTCTTGATGACGCTCTCGACGCGGCGGGGATTGTTCGGAACTACCGTCGCCACGTAGGCGCATCCGGCGACCTTCGCCATTTGCAACATGTCCATCTTCTCAAACTTCTTCCCCAACGGAGCCATCTTCAAGACGGCGCCACGGTTGGTCATCCCGCTCTCCTGCCCGCCGGTGTTGCCGTACACTTCATTGTCCAGCATGATCGTGGTGAATCGTTCCTTTCGGAACCAGGAATGGAGCACTTGCTGGAAACCGATATCCGCCGTTCCGCCGTCTCCCGCCATAACGACCACATCTTTCGGCTTATCACCGAACCGCAGCCGAAGCCCACGGGACAGTCCGCTCGCGACACCGTTCTGATCGCCATAGTTACCGTACACAAACGGGATCGCAGCCTGTGAAATTGCTAACCGTCCACAGCCTGCCGTGCCAACAGTAATCGTATCTTCCGGGTTGGGGAAGGCAATGATCGCCAGCCGGATGAACAGCGTCATCGCGCAGCCAGCGCACATGGGGTGCTCTTCAAGAATTTCCTTGAAGCTACCCATTTGAGAGACGGAAATTTTCTTTCCAAATGGGCCATGTTCAACCATGTCCCGATATTCTTTCGGCATGAACTTCTCAAATCCACCGGAAAATTTTACATAATCAAGACTCATCGGAACACCTCCCTCTATCGTGGCAACGGCAATCTATTGCCTGTCGGAAAGATACAAGTATTTGCAACAGCGCGGAAATTCGAGACTGCACGAACCGGACTGAACATCCACTTCAGAGAGTGGATATGGTAACAAAGCCTAAAAAAGACTGTCAATGAGAAACGTCTATACCTTCATGAACAGCACACACGCCGAATGATAATATAACTTCCTGATAATCAACGCAACTTTTCAGAAGGCCCACCATACTAAAAAGAAGGCCTAGCCCAGTCCTGGCCTGTAGGCCATTCGCCCTAACCCCTTACATTCCACCAGTCTTCCACTCCAGGTGAAGAGGCGGCTGATTTCACAGAATTGGAAAGAGAGATTGCTGATTCAGTAAAACCTGTCTAGACTAGACCCCTATGTCAACACGCGTGATCATCCTGGGAGAAGACGAAGGCGCTCAACACGCCGGAGGGGTCCATAAGCGCCCTCCGATTCCAGATAATTCGCTCAAAGCCGAGTGCCCGAAGTTCATGAGCCACGGCCCCTGCGGAGGTGTGCGAAAAGGGGGATTGTGTGAAGTGTACCCGGAAATGGCTTGCCCCTGGGTAACCCTCTACATTCAACTGGAAAAAATCGGCCAAGTGGAGTGGATGAAACAAGTCTAGTGAAAAGACGTGTGCGGGTGAGGGGTAAGGGGCGTTGAAGATATGAGGGGCAAAACTTGAAACGTGAAACGGTGGGGAAAAAACCAAAGGCCACGAAGCTCGGATACAACGAGGACCATGCCAAGAGCGGTATTACCGATCCCTTGCCGGAGATCGAAACATTTCCGAACCAATACAAGGGGTACGAAATCACCATTGAGATTCCGGAGTACACCGCGATCTGCCCGAAAACAGGACTTCCGGACTTCGGCATCATCACCGTGCACTACATGCCGGACAAAGAATGCCTAGAGCTGAAGTCGTTGAAGATGTACCTCCATGAGTACAGAAACCTCGGTATCTTTTATGAAAACGCAGTCAACCGAATTTTACACGACATCGTGAAAGCCTGCCGCCCCGTCTGGGCCAAAGTGACCGGCACCTTCGCCGCCCGTGGCGGGCTTCGTAGCATCATTGAAGCGAAATACCCTTAAGCCTCCTCCGTCATTGAGGCCCCGAAGCCTGATAAGTTCCCACTCATGGCCACCTACGCAATCGGCGACATCCAAGGCTGCCTTGCTTCCTTCCGACAACTTCTGGACCGGATTGCTTTTACTCCCGGCTCCGACAGACTTTGGCTGGTTGGAGACCTTGTCAACCGAGGCCCCGACTCTTTGGGAACTCTCCGGTTCATCAAGAATCTTGGCACATCCGTTCGTCTCGTCTTGGGAAACCATGATCTGTTTTTGCTGGCAACAGCTGAAGGCGTCACGACGCTTCGGTCCAAAGATACGATCCAGGACATACTTTCCGCCTCCGATCGCGCCGATCTCATCGATTGGCTGAGGCGCCAGCCGCTTCATCATCGTGAAGGATCATTTCTCATGGTCCATGCCGGCGTCCTGCCACAATGGACCATTGAAGAGGCAACGGCTCTGGCGCATGAAGTAGAAACCATACTGCGCGGACCAGAGTATCGAACCTTTCTTCAAGCGCTCTTTCATGGGCCGGTCCTGCAATGGAACTCCTCGCTCAAGGGACTCGAACGTCTCGTGAGCATCACCCGTGCATTGACCAGACTCCGAACCTGTACGCCAACCGGTGAGATGTCGAGCTTTTCAGGTTCTCCAGACGAAACTCCCGTCGGCTTCACTCCCTGGTTTCGCATTCCCGGTCGGCGCAATACCAGCGCGACAATCATCACAGGCCATTGGGCGGCACTCGGGCTGCACATGGAACCCCAGCTCCTTGCCATCGATAGCGGATGTGTATGGGGCAGGCAACTGACGGCTGTTCGGCTGGAAGACCGCTCCGTTTTTCAGGTCGATTGCGCGGATAAACCACGCCGTGACTGAGCCTCACCCCTCTGATACTTCCCGGCCTCGCTACTCCGTACATCTCTTCCCCGTTTACCGTTTCGTGCCTGGCAAAAATCCTCATCCACGCCGTGACCCACGCGGCCACTCCTACGGCAAGCCCGAACCTACGCCATCGGCGTTTCAGCCTGAGGACTGGCGTCAGTCAGATGACTACCTGCACGGGATCGACCTCTACAATTTCGCCTACTGGTGGGAATGCCACGAAATCTTCGAAGGGCACTGGCATGCAGTGGGTCGGGACACCGAACAAGGGAACTTCTTCCAAGCCCTCATCCAGTTCGCCGCAGCGAACCTCAAACACTTCACAGGCAACCACCAGGCAGCAGAAAAACTACTGACCAGCGGCATCATTCGTTTACAGAAAACACCCAGGTTCTATATGGGGATTGATGTGGCCGACCTCAACGAGAACTTGCGGCGGCACGTGGCCGATTCGGACTTTTGTGCACCGATCATTCTCCTGCGTGAACAGGATCCCGCGTAGAACTTCGCCTGCTAATGGTAGCTTTCTATGTCCGACGGAAATTTTCCCTGCTCGACTTCTTCTTTATAACGGCGGAGAGCTTGGAGCGCGTCGGCCTTGAGGTGGGCATAGGGCTTGACAAACTTCGGCACGAATTCATCGAAGAGCCCGAGGAGGTCGTAGAGCACAAGAACCTGGCCATCACAGTGCGGACCTGCTCCGATGCCAATCGTCGGAATAGTCAATTGTTCCGTGATAGCTTTGGCCAACTCGGCAGGAATCGCTTCGAGCACGATGGCGAAGGCGCCGGCTGCTTCGAGAACCTTGGCGTCGTTCAGCAAGACCTTCGCATGATCCGACTCTTTCCCTTGCACTTTGTAGCCGCCATAGCGATGAACAGATTGGGGAGTCATACCAACATGCCCCATCACCGGAATGCCGATACTGGTCATTGCAGCCACACGATCGGCAACCACTGCGCCGCCTTCTAACTTTACAGCGGTCGCTCCGACCTGCAGAAAACGACCAGCGTTGCGGACCGCTTCCTCGCTGCTGGCCTGATAGGACATGAACGGCATGTCGCCGATGACCAGCGCTCGTTGGGCAGCCCCCGCCACAAGCTTCGTATGGTAGAGCATCTCGTCCATCGTCACAGAGAGCGTATTGGCCTTCCCCTGTACGACCACACCAAGCGAATCGCCGACTAAGATGGTCTCGATGCCGGCCTGTTCGACTATGCGTGTAAACAGCGCATCGTAGGCCGTGACGACGATAAGCTTCTTCTTATCCTGTTTATGCCGCGTAAACTCGGGGATCGTCATCAGCCCACTTCCGATTTGGTGAGAATGTCCGCCAGCCGGTGCGTGGCTTTGATCGCCATAATATGGACTCCGTCGCAGTAGGGGCGCACCGCCTTGATTGTCCGCACCGCGATATCCACCCCAACATCCTCCGCTCGCTCGGGGCCTGCCGCTTTGAGTTCATCGATCATCTCCTGGGGAACCGACACGCCGGGAATGTTCGCGTTCATGAACTCTGCCATCTTGGCGTTCCGAAGAACGAGAATGCCCGCCAATACCTTAGCCTTGAACGGTCGAACCGCCTTCATGAAGGCCGCGAACTGCTCCGGATGATAGATCGCCTGTGTCTGGAAGAACTGCGCGCCTGCCTTCACCTTGACTTCAAACTTGGCGAGCATCGGCCCCAGCGGGTCAGCTTCAGGTGTCACGGCGGCACCAATCGTAAAAGCCGTCGAGCCATCCAACTTGTTGCCGGCCATGTCCCGCCCGTTGTTAAGCCCCTGCACCAACTGCATCACTTGGACAGAGTCCAGATCATAGACCGGCTTCGCTTCTTTGTGGTCTCCGACGGTTGGGTAGTCCCCGGTGAGGCACAGAATATTTTGGATGCCGAGCATGGAGGCGCCCATGAGGTCTGACTGTATCCCAATCCGATTCCGATCACGGCAGGTCATCTGCATCACCGGATCATGGCCAAGTTCGTAGAGGAGGCGGCAGACGGAGAGAGACCCGGCCCGCACCACGGCAGCCGTATTATCCGTCACATTGACCCCATGCACGCGCCCCACCAACTGCTTGGCATTCACCAGCACGCTAGAGATGTTGGTGCCCTTGGGAGGATTGTACTCAATCGTGACAGCAAACTGTCCCTGATCGAGCACCTCTCGTAATCGCCGAGGTTCGCGACTCATCTTTTGTTTTCTCCCTCCACTTCACAGCTGTAGGAGGGATGGAGCGCTCCCCCTACTCGCATCGGGCATCTCTCATCCTTACAAATAATGCTTCCAAGCTCGCTCGTTATCTCTTCGGGGATGGGGGCTGATTGATCTTCCACTGCGCGCGTCCAACGAGGGGAGTCCGCGACCGCGCGTTGCGCGAGCACAGAAGATCATCAGCCTCCATCCCCTTCTCTCCTACAGCATTCCCGCCTTGCGTTTCGCAGACTCCACCGTGTTGTCCAGCAACATCGCAATCGTCATCGGCCCGACACCGCCCGGCACAGGACTGATCCAACCCGCCTTCTGGCTGACCGGTTCAAAATCGACATCGCCGCACAGTTTGCCCTCAGGAGTTTTATTTGTTCCCACATCAATGACGACTGCCCCTTCTCTCACCATGTCAGCCGTAACAAACTTGGCTTTCCCGATCGCGACGAGCAACAGCTCGGCTTCGCGGCAGACCGCCGGCAAATCCTTCGTCTTGGAATGACAAATCGTCACCGTGGCATTGCGCTGAAGCAGCATGAGCGCCAACGGTTTTCCGACGATGTTACTCCGCCCCAATACGACAGCGCGCTTTCCTTCGATACTCACGCCGGTGGATTCGATCATCTTGATGACACCCTTCGGCGTACAGGCTTCAAACACCGGATGGCCCTCGACAAGCCTGCCAAAATTGTAGGGGTGAAATCCATCTGCATCCTTGTCGGGCGACACCGCTTCGAGCACAACCTTGCTATCGATGTGCTTCGGTAGCGGCAACTGTACCAATATCCCATGGATCTTGGGATCGGCGTTCGCCTTTTCGATCAAAGCCAACAACTCTGCTTGCGTCGTGCTCGCCGGTAATTTGTGGTCGTCGATATAGATGCCCGCCGCATCACAGGCCTTCTGTTTACTCTTCACATAGAGATGCGAGGCGGGATCGTCGCCCACCAAAATCGTCGCCAGGCCCGGCTTCATCCCGGTCTTCGCCAAGACCGCCGCCGATTCAGTTGCCAACCGCTCACGTACTTGCAATGCCAAGGCTTTACCGTCAATCAATCGTGCCGCCACGGATACCTCCTCACGCGAAACTGTAGGTTCTTGATTCAAAAATCACGGCACCATACCAGGGCATTTTTGAGCAAGTCAACGTGCGCGGCCACGTGAGGCGTCAGGGGTGAGGGGTGAGGCGAAGGACCGGAGAATCCTGCGATCGATCACTCGTAGACTTACCTCCTTCCCCTCACTCCTCACCCTTTACCCCTTACGCCTAACGCCTAACGCCTAACGCTTTAGATCTTACCTCCTTTTCTTGACAGGCTCTTTGCCTGGCAGCTACGATGGATGCGTCAACCAGATCAAGAGCCATCGACCTTGCGAGCAGAACCTCTTCCGTGATGTCCCTTCTAACACGCGCCATCAGCCATCCGGCAGCCTGGCTTACCTTGAGCCTGTCCGTTGCGATCGTGAGCCCCGTCAGCGCCCAGATCACCGTGACAGAACTGCAATCTCCCTACAGCTTCATCAACGACCCCATCGAGAAGAACTATTTCATCACAAGCGTGAACGGCGAGGCGGAGACCGCCGACAACAATGGGTTTATCACCAAGCTGAATACCAATGGGAAACTTCTCAACCTGAAGTTTATCCAGGGAGGGAAGGACGATGTCACCCTCCATGCCCCCAAAGGCATGGCCCTGGTGGAACATGTGCTCTACGTGGCGGATCTCGACACCCTGCGGGGCTTTGACACAACGACCGGCAAGCCAGTTCTGACCCACACCATCCGATCATCCGCGGCTGGACAAGCCTCCTTGAGCGACGTGACCTTCGATGGCAAGGGATACCTCTATTGCTCCGACCAAAAAGCGAACACGATTTACCGTTTCGATCTGGCCACCCAAGCATTTTCCGTACTGGTCACAGACCGCTCCCTCGCAGGCCCCTCCGGCCTTGCCATCCATCCTAAGTCAGGTCAGATCATCGCGGTCAGTTGGGAGAAGGGGAAAATTTCCGAAGTCTCTCCAGAAGGCGTGGTGACGGAGCTCTTCTCCAATGGATTCTTTTCCAACCGTTTCCAGAATCTTCGCGGAGTAGATTTCGACCGCTGGGGCAACATGTACGTGTCCGATTTCACCACCGGAAAAGTCTGGCGCATGAGCTGGGACAAGCGGTTTCAAGTCATCGCCGAATTTTTGCCCTCGCCGGGAGATCTCAGCATCGACCGCGCCAACAACCTCATCCTTGTACCCTACGAATTGGCGCATGCGGCAGAGATGAATGGGCTCGAAACCCCCACTAGTGCGAAATCAAAACAGGAAAAACGGACATTGGCAGACTATGGCTTCATCCCGCCTCCACCGAAGCCGGCGCCGGAAGGGCCAGAGAAAAAATGAGCCAATGCGCCTATTGTACACAACGGAAAGGCAAGCGGCCTTGCCCCGCCTTGGCAGGACTGATCTGCAGTCAATGCTGCGGAGAACACCGAATCGTGCGGGTCTCATGCCCGGCTGACTGCGTCTATCTCGAGTCCGGAAGCGATTATCAGCAGAAACGGCTGGCGGTACAATTCATGCCGGTGCGCAGGGATTTCTATCGTGAAGTGGACGAGCTAGGCGGCAAAAAAGCCGTGGCGCTCTTCAATCTCGTTGAAGTGGTGATCTTCGGGTACTTTCACAGCCGCCGCGACGGGCAAGATGCGGAGATTGTGGCAGCGCTGCAGGCCTTACGGCGAACGCTCAGTCCCCTCCATGTGCCTGCCGGCCCGATGCCGGTCTTTGCAGAACACTTGAAGAAGGAATACGACACGTTCAAGAAACAGAATCCTGAGGAAATCGCCGATATGTCTTCCGCACCGGAGATACTGGACCGCGCGATCGCCTTCGTTTCACGCTTTTCCGGCACGGACTTTCAATCGCAACGGTTTCTCGGTGGGCTCATCGGCTATGTGCGGGCCTACCACCCTGAGATTGCAGAACACCTGACCAAGCAACGTGAACCGGGCCACATCATTTTGCCAGGGCAGCAATTCATGCCGCCTCCGGCGCCTGAGTCCCATACCCATGGACCAGGCTGTCACCACCACTGATTGTTGGCGACTTCCCATGACGATAGAGCACATTCCATGAGCGGGGAGAGAGAACAGAAGATCAGAAAAGCCCGCCGCGTGGAGTTGCGCTGCATCGTGAGATTTTCTTCCGGGGAAATCGAAGGCGAGGGCACGATCACAAACATCTCGACGTCAGGCTGTCGAGCCGAGTCCGACATCAATATGGCGGAGGGACTCGACGTTCAGATCCTTATTCAACTTCCCAACCAATCGTCACCGGTGAAAGTCGAACGAGCCGCAGTGCGCTGGGTCTCCGGTAACGCATTCGGCCTTAACTTCATCCTCTTTTTCCCGTCCGAACGATCCCGCCTTCGCACATTCATCGAGAAAATGTAACTACTCAGGTAGATAGGCTGAAGGTATTCAGGCTGAAGTGTTCGGAACTTCGGCCTTCGGCCTGAACCCCTTCAGCCTGAACACCTGAGTAGTTACGAAGCGCTCAGTAATGCAGCCTAGGAGCACGGGAGTCCGTGAGACCGCGCTGCTAATCAACAATCGTTACCGTCATCTCAATCCGGTCGTTCGGCAAGTCGCGATCGTTCTTTGGCAGAACCACAATCCTATCGGCGATGCCAAGGCCTTTAGTCACCTCGCCGAACGCCGTGTATTTCCCATCGAGGAAAGGGGATGGCTCGACCACAATAAAAAACTGCGACCCGGCTGTGTCAGGCTCGTTCGCTCGCGCCATCGACACAATGCCGCGCTTATGAGGGGTGTCGTTGAATTCCGCCTTGAGCAAGACAGGATTCCCCTTCTCATCCTTGGGCCCACCCTGACCATACGTGTCCTTGTGCAACGAACTCTTGGTATTGGGATCACCGCCCTGGATCATAAAACCAGGGATAACCCGGTGGAAAATCGTCCCATTATAAAATCCTGACTTGGCCAACTTGATAAAGTTTTCAACATGCCTCGGAGCGACATCCGGATAGAACTTGATATGAATATCTCCAAACTTCGTCTTGAGAATAGCTTTAGGCCCAGGGCTTGGCGGAGGCGTAACCGGTATCACGTCGGCATTCCCTCCGCAACCGGTAAGGAGACCGATTCCCAACAACACTCCGCACAGCATGAAATTTCTTATGACAGCCGAGTCACGCGTCATTGCCCACCGATCACGCATCGTTTACTCCACCACTACGACCGTCATCTCCGCCCGTTCATTTGGAAGATCGCGGCTGTTTTTCGGAAGGTTGACAATCTTGTCTGCTACCTCCATCCCCTTCACCACCTCGCCAAAGACCGTATATTGCCCATCGAGAAAATTCGAATCCTTGACGACAATGAAGAACTGCGAGCCGGCACTGTTGGGATCGTTCGTTCGTGCCATGGAAAGAATCCCTCGTCTGTGAGGAATGTCGTTGAACTCCGCCTTGAGTTTCTGGCTCGGCCCCCCCTGACCGTAGGTCTCAGGTTTATTCAAATCTTTGGTGTTGGGATCGCCGCCCTGAATCATGAATCCCGGAATCACCCGATGAAAGATCGTGCCGTTGTAGAAGCCTGATTTTGCCAACGCGATGAAGCTTTCAACATGCTTGGGAGCCTTTTCAGGAAAGAAGACGACGTCCATATCGCCAAACTTCGTTTTGATCGTGACCTTGGGGCCTTTCATCCCTTCCACTTTTCCCGTTGGGGCCTTATCAGCCGCGAAAAGAGCGCCCAGGCCCAGCAACAGGCTCCCACCGAGCATGAGCGTCACTGCCACCAGTTTCACTAGACTTCGTCTCTGCATCATCAGCCTCCCTGGAAAATAACTAATCTGCTCACAAGGTCACACCCTACCATAACGACCTGCTTAGCTTCCTACTTGTCGGAGAGCTTGTTTCGCCGCCTGTTGTTCTGCTTCCTTTTTGCTCCGCCCGGACCCCACGCCCACGACCTCGCCCTGAATAGACAGTTCCACCTCGAATAGCTTCTGGTGGTCCGGCCCTGTTTCTCGAACAATCGCATAGCGGGGCAAAGTATCATGCCGCTTTTGGCACCACTCCTGAAACTGGGTCTTGTAGTCGCCCGCCCCCGGCTGATCCTGCTGCGCGGCAATATGCGTGAGTTCCTCTGCGAAAATATGCCGCGTCACCATGCGGCTTGCCTCGTACCCCCCGTCAAGATGAACCGCCGCCAGCACCGCCTCCAGCGCGTCGGCCAGCAACGAGTCTTTCTCACGCCCCTTCGAACGGTCCTCCCCACGCCCAAGCTTGAGATGCTCTCCCAGTCCAAGCCGGCGGGCTACCTGCGCCAACGAGGCCTCACTCACCACCTGGGCTTTCAGCTTTGAGAGGGCTCCCTCTGAAGACTGCGGCAATGCCGAGGCCAGATACTCACTCATCACCAGCGACAACACAGCATCCCCGAGAAATTCAAGCCGTTCGTTATGTTGCGGCAAAGCTGTTTTCTGTTCGTTGACGAGAGAGGAATGAGTCAAGGCTTCATCGAGCAAAGCCAGCGCCTTAAATCGATAGCCCAACGAAGATTGGAGTGAGTCGGCGGAAGAAACCGAATCCATAAGTAACGAGTATGTCCCCTGCGCAGACTGATTAAGCGTCAGACTTTCTAAAGAGCAGGCAGGCATTGACCCCGCCGAACCCAAAAGAGTTCGACAGTGCGACCCTCACTGCGGCCGGTCTGGCCTTGTGCGGGATATAGTCCAGATCGCAGGCAGGATCCGGATGATCCAAGTTGATCGTCGGAGGAAGTATCCCGTGGTGAAGCGCCAGGACCGTAAATACCGCTTCAATCCCACCGGCTGCCCCGAGTAAATGGCCGGTCATCGACTTGGTCGAACTCACCGGGATACGGTACGCCTGCTCACCGAACACCTGCTTGATGGCCTTGGTCTCAATCGCATCCGCCATCGTCGACGTGCCATGCGCATTGATGTACCCGATCTGGTCCTTGCCGATGCCGGCATCCTTAAGAGCCAGCTCCATACAGCGCACCGCGCCTTCTCCCTCTTCGGACGGGGCGGTAATATGATAGGCGTCGCTGTTCATGCCGTAGCCGATGAGTTCGGCATAGATCCGGACCCCACGCCGTCGCGCATGCTCCAGTTCCTCCAACACGACAACTCCGGCGCCTTCGCCAAGCACAAATCCGTCCCGATCCTTGTCGAACGGTCGGCTCGCTTTTGCCGGATCAGCATTGCGAAACGACAAGGCCTTCGACGCAGCGAATCCCGCAACCCCCAAGGGGGTAATGGCAGCTTCCGCCCCGCCGGCGATCATGACATCGGCATCGCCTGCCTGAATCAGCCGATAGGCGTCGCCGATACAGTGGTTGCCCGTTGCGCAGGCCGTCACCGCACAGGAGTTTGGCCCCTTGGCGCCCAGTCGGATCGCCACCTGTCCGGAAGCCAGGTTGATGATGGTCATGGGAATGAAAAACGGCGAAACTCGTCCGGGGCCTTTTTCCTGCAAAATCTTGTGGTAGTACTCGATCGACCCAAGCCCCCCGATGCCCGATCCGATATACACACCGACTTTCGTGGCCTCTTCAGGCGCCACAGTAAATCCCGCATCATCCACCGCCAGTTGGGCAGCGCCCACGGCGTAGTGGATGAACGTATCCATTTTCTTGATTTCTTTTTTCTCGATAAACGAGGCGGGATCGAAATCTTTCACTTCACCGGCGATTTGAGCATCGTACGCAGCAGGATCGAATTTCGTAATTCGACCGATGCCGGATTCGCCGGCACAGATAGCCTTCCAGGTCTTTTCGACACCCGTTCCCAGAGGTGTGATCAGCCCCAGACCGGTCACCACAATTCGCCTGGTCGAACGAGGACTCATCGCGTCCTGCAACCGCTAGGCCTTTTCCTTGATGTAGTCCAACGCTTTCCCAACGGTCAGAATCTTCTCTGCATCTTCGTCGGGAATCTCGATACCGAACTCTTCTTCGAGGGCCATCACCAACTCAACCGTATCGAGCGAGTCGGCGCCGAGATCTTCCACGAAGCTGGCTTCGGGCGTGACCTCATCCTCTTCGACTCCAAGCTGTTCACCGATAATTTTCTTGACCCGTTCATCCACAGTACCCATTGATTTCCCTGCCTCCTTCCCCATCCTAGACCCTCCTTGTTGCTGCGAACCCCGCCGCAGCATCATACAATATTCTGTCTACCCCGTCCTCAAGGCATCAACATCCCGCCATTCACGTGCAACACGTGCCCGGTGATGTAGGCCGCTTCGTCCGACACAAGAAAACGCACTGCCGCCGCAATATCGGACGGCGTGCCCAACCGTCCCAATGGGATCTGCTTCTGGAGCATGTCTTTCACCTCCGCCGACAATCCCTGCGTCATGGCGGTATCGATAAATCCCGGCGCGACCGCGTTCACTGTGACTGAGCGGCTCGCATATTCCCGTGCCACTGTCTTCGTCAACCCGATCACCGCCGCCTTCGATGCCGCGTAATTGGCTTGGCCCACATTACCCATCGCTCCGACGATCGATGCGATGTTGACGATACGACCATACCGCTGTTTGGTCATCGGGAGCAAGACCGCCTTCGTGCAGTTGAACGTCCCGTTCAAATTGACTTGCAGCACGAGATTCCAATCCTCCTCTTTCATCCGCAACAGCAACCCATCGCGCGTAATCCCGGCATTATTCACCAGAATATCGACTTTCCCCCATGCCTTGAGCACCTGATCGACCATCGCTTTGGTGTCGGCGGCATCGGCGACATTCACTTTGACGTTCAGCGTCTTACGCCCCAACTGCTCCACCGCTGCAACCGCATCCTTCGACCGAACCGGGTCAAGATCGGCGATCACAATGTCGGCCCCGGCTTGCGCCAATGACTCGGCAATGGCCCGACCGATCCCTTGCGCCGCTCCCGTGACAATCGCAACCTTACCATGAAGTGACATCACAACTCCGTTAATCGCTCAACGTTATTCGTTAAATACTCTGATATTCCCATATTACGATTCACGATTCACGCTTAACGTCTTTAGCGTGGCTTCCAGCGACTTAGGATCATTAACGTTCAGGGTCACCGCGTCCGGCAGAATCCGTTTGATCAAGCCGCTCAAGACCGTCCCAGGCCCAACTTCGACGAACGTCGTGACACCCATCGCAGCCATGGCCTTCACCGAATCTTCCCAGCGCACCGACGAAGGAAGTTGTCGCACCAGCGATGCTTGAATGTCGCTCGCCTTCGTGATGGCTTTCGCTTCGGCATTGTTAATCAGTGGCATTTTGAGATCGGACCAGGCGATCGACGCCAAGTCTCCGGCCAGGCGATCGGCCGCCTTCTGCATCAATGGGGTATGCACCGGCACACTCACGGGAAGAGGGATTGCTTTCTTACATCCCTTGGCCTTCGCCAATTCAATGGCCCGTTCCACAGCGGCCTTTTCCCCGGCAATGACAATCTGGCCTGGCGAATTGAAATTCGCTGCAGCCACAACTCCTACAGACGAGGCTTCTCGACAGACCTCTTTCACCACGTCAACCGAGAGACCAAGAAGCGCGGCGACAAGCCCAGTCCCAGGCGGCACAGCTTCAGCCATATAGCGGCCTCGCTTCTGGACAATCGCCACCGCCTCGCGATAGGTCATTCCCCCAGCGGCGACAAGAGCCGAATATTCACCCAGGCTATGACCCGCCACCGCAATCGGTGCGATGCCCAATGGCTTGAACGCCTGGAGCGCGGCCATGCTGCTCACCAGCAATGCCGGCTGAGTATATTCCGTGAGGTTCAATCGTTCCACTGGTCCGTCAAAACAGAGTGTGGCAATGTCGTACCTCAGTACCGACGAGGCCTCTTCGTACAGACTCTTGATGCTCGGATCAGCCTCCACCAAGGCTCTTCCCATCCCGACTGACTGAGACCCCTGGCCTGGGAAGACCAACCCGATACTGGATGACCTTGTTGATTGGAGAGTCGCCATACTACCGGAGTGATTGCACGAGGCTACTGTTTACTCTCATCATCGAATTATTCAAGCAGGGGAAGGCGCACTGCACCACCCCTGTGAGGTTAGATATCGTCGAATTCCCCTGGAATGTCAACGGGAAAAGTTGGTTCGACACCGTCAGCGATCAGCCAATTCTTTGAGCTGAACGCTGATCATTTCGCCTGCTACCACCTGATCAGAGCCGATGCCCACGTCAGTCCGGCGCCGAAAGCCCCTAACATCACCAAACTCCCGTCTTTGATTCGCCCCTGCCGCACGGCTTCATCCAAGGCAATAGGAATGGAGGCGGCCGAGGTATTTCCATACCGATCGAGGTTCAACATTACTTTCTCCGGAGGGAGTCCGAGGCGCTCGGCCACTGCCTTGAGAATACGCACATTCGCTTGGTGCGGCACGTAGAGGTCAAGATCCTCGACACGGAGATGATTCGCAGCCAAGGTTTCCCGTGCAACTTCCTCCAAGGTCCGAACCGCCACCTTGAAGGTCTCATTCCCCTTCATCTTGATGTACTGCATCCGTTCCGCTACGACCTTCTCAGAGGGAGGTAAACGCGATCCTCCCCCCGGCACCACAATCAAATCGCAGAGAGCGCCATCGGAGCGAAGGTGCGTCGAGAGGATGCCCCGGTCGTTCTCACTGGCGCTGATCACTGCCGCCCCAGCCCCATCGCCAAATAAAATACAGGTATTGCGATCGGTCCAATCGGTAATTGCCGACATCACTTCAGATCCGACAATCAATACATGACGCATGCCGGTTCTGACATAGGCATCCGCCACTGATAACGCATAGACGAACCCGCAACAGGCGGCCGATAAATCGCAGGCCGCCGCGCGAGTCGCCCCCAGCTGATGTTGAATCAGACAGGCCGTGGCGGGAAGCGGGTAATCGCCAGTACAGGTGGCCAACAGAATCAGGTCAAGATCGGCTGCGCTCACCCCTGCGGCGGTCAGAGCCCGTTCTGCCGCCTTCACCGCCAAATCGGAGCAGGCCTCACCGGGGCCAGCCACATGCCGCTCTCGGATACCGGTCCGTTCGACGATCCATTCGTCTGAGGTCGCCACCATCCGTTCGAGATCGGCATTGGTCAAGACCTTGGCCGGCACATAAGATCCAGTCCCTGCAATGCGGGCCTTCATGCTGGTCTATCCTCAGCAGACTTGGCCGGCGAAAAGCTTTCTTCAATATCGCGCTGAATCAGCTCATCGACACGACTCTCTGCCAGCCCCTTCGCCCGGCGAATGGCATTCTTAATAGCCTTGGCAGACGAACGGCCATGGCAGATCATGGTAATACCGTTGACGCCCAGAAGCGGCGCCCCGCCGAACTCCGCGTAATCGATTTTTTTCTTCAAGTTACGCAACGGCCCGGCAATGAATGGATAGGCCAGGCGGCCTAAGAATGACCCGGAGATTTCCTTGACTAACAACTTCTTGATCGTATCGGCCACTCCCTCAGAAATTTTCAGCGCAACGTTCCCGATGAAGCCATCGCACACCACGACATCGGCGCTCCCGCTATACACATCGCGGCCTTCGACATTGCCGATGAAGTTGAGTTGACTGGCCTTGAGGAGCTTGAATGCCTCCTTGGTCACCTCATTGCCTTTGCCGTCTTCCTCCCCGATGCTCAACAGCCCGATACGTGGGTTGGGCTTCCCGAAGAGATGTTTGCCGTACTCATTTCCCATGATGGCAAATTGTGCCAGATGCTGAGCCGAACAGTCCACATTGGCTCCCACATCCAACATGATCGCCGTACCAGTCAATGTGGGCAGGCTTGTCGCGATCGCCGGCCGCTCGACCCCCTTCGTCAGTCCGAGAATGAAGAATGACGCGACCATACTGGCGCCGGTGTTCCCAGGGCTGACCACGGCACTCGCCTCGCCGCTCTTGACCAATTCAGTGGCTACCCAGATAGAAGAATCCCGCTTCTTGCGGGCGACGGAAGCAGGCGACTCGTGCATCTCAACGACTTGGGAGGCATGCCGGATAGAGAGGCGGGGGTCCGTACAACCGAGGCGGCGACATTCGGCGGTGATGATAGCCTCGTCACCGACCAACAGCACTTCGACATCGCATTCCTGGGCGGCCTGGAGAGCTCCCTCAATGGCCGGAGCCGGTCCATGGTCGCCGCCCATGACATCAAGCGCAATTTTCATAAGACTGAGTATACATCGAACGATGACGGATCACGTGGCCTAGCAAAAAGAGCAGCCGTTACCACGCGACATGCGGGAGGAGTTTAGAGCAGTGAATCGATCGACGCAACAGGCAAACAGTCATCATCCCGTCGTGATCCGTAGAACCACCAAGCACAGCCTGGCAGGCTGTGCAAAAAGGCTATCCATCAAGGCCGCAGCAACCGCTCACTTCGATAAGGGATGGCTTGGCTGAGTCCCCCATTGCGCGCGTCCAACGAGGGCCTTCTGAGGCCGCGCGTTGCGCGAGCACAGGGGACTCACCGAGCCATCCCTCCCCCGCTGGCGGACTTTTTCAACAGCCTGCCTAGGATTCTTCGACCTG
>CAMDRK010000015.1 GCA_945906715.1 Nitrospira lenta | reverse complement strand
CAGCCGCCCGCGCCAGACCTTTGTCTGATTGGGGTACTCGCGCGGCTGGTCAAGGTTCAGCGTTCGAAGCCCGGTATCGAAGAAGTTCAGTGTCACGTCGGTTTGGGCCTCGGCACGAGGGCGATTCATAACATCCAACGCTGCGGGATTGAGTAACATGGTACGTTGCTGCCGCACCCATCGTTTGTGCACCTGGGGCTCCGGCAGGGCCTGGGCAATGGAGGGAGGTGTTGGGATTGGGGATTCCACGAAGAGCGGGATCTGGGACGGCGTTGGCGCGGACATCACGGCCGAGGCGGTGCCGATTGTTGAGAGGCAAAAACAGAGAGCTATCGTGCTTGAACGAAGGAAAGAAAGGCGGCGCGCTGCATCACCTTTCGGTGATTGTGGAATCGGCGCAGTCGGTTCCATACAACCCTCCCTCTGCCCACCGGGCTGTAATACCCCTGAAGAGAGCAAGGGTGATGCCTTTCCATGTGACAGTGTTCCTCGGCCAAAGGCATCCGATCTTCTACAATATCAAGCGATTCCGGGGCTGACACAAAACAGCTCATAGATAAATGGGAAGGGAACCCCTGCAATAGGGGTCAGAAGTGGAGGGTGTGGCCTACACAGAAACAGGTCGGCTGATTGATCGGTCTTGCTTGTAGTGGGATGGGACCATTCCGGTATGGACCTCAGTGTTCCTTCTTCCGAGCCACACACCACATGTTGTCGTTGGTCCACAGCCGGTCAAGGAATGTAAACTTGACAATCTCGAATCCCTGCTGTTCGAGCATGGTTCGCAAGGTGTCCGGCGTAAAGTAATTCACATGGTCAGGAAGTCGAAATCCGCACCATTTTTCCCCTCGCACCCGTCGATTCCAACAAGCATAGTTCGGCAATTTGAGGATAATCGCGCTCCCGGAACGCAAGACACGCGACAGTTCTCGCAACACTTCTGCCGGCTGCACCTCGTGCTCAAGATAGCTCTCGACTAAGGCCCCATCACAGGACGCAGCCTCCAGTGATTGGAGGCCCGATAACACGTCGGCATGGATAATGCGCCCGCCGCGGCTCTCGAAGATCGGGCGGGCGTCAGCCACTATCTGATTTGAGATCTCAATGCCCAACAGCTTGCACGCGGGCGGAAGCGGGCCAAAGTTACCTAAGCCACAACCAAGGTCGACGATCCAGCCTCGGCGAAAATACCGATAACCAAGCGAAACGTGTTTGCTCCGTCGTATCACGGTGTTCGTAAGGCTCCGCACGCCTCTTATCGCAGACCGAACAACATTCTCGCTGCGACTGTACGACTTCCGTCGTGCTTCATTCTGAATCCCGGACGTATTCTCCCAGGGGAACTGACCCTGTAGGGTGGCATAATCAGGAGGATTCTCCAGAAAAACAAAGCCGCACGTCAGGCACTCTTTGAGAACCCAATCGCCATGTGAGTAGCGATTCCTTCTTAGCTGCGCTCCACCAGTCTTACAGGCGGGACAAGTCCTGCTCAGTAACATCGCATCATCCATGCACACGTGGATACGCGGGCAACCGTTTCAGGATTCACAGTGAAAGATCCCAAGAGAAAGTTGGTCGATCGTCTTCGACGAACGGAGTGCGGCCTGTATTGCAGAGCTAGGCCCAAGGGCCTCATCCACAATAATGATCTCACTATAGGCCTGCTCCTGTTGAAAAACCAGACGGAAAGGAGAGGCGATCGCTCAGAGCGAAGATTGCGAGGAGGCTCTACGGGATCGACTCAGACCCACGTTACTCTGGCAGGCCTCTGTCGCCCACGCTGCGAGATGTTCAGAGTCTTCAATGATGTCTACAGGCACTTCATAGAAGGATTTGAGTGTCTGTTTGGCGTTGGGGCGGAAGGGTTTCATGCCCTGTTCCTTGTAGAGGCCGACCGTGTTCGGCGAGACTTTGAAGTAGAGCCGGCCTTTATGGATGATGCCGAAAAATGTTCCGCGCTGGTAGAGTCCATACCCGCCGAACATCGCGCGGCAGATGACGCCGCGCAGATCGGCCAGTTGATCCAGCACATAGTCTTTGAAACCATCGTGCTTAGTCGCCATCGGTGCATCAGAGCGGCTTACGCGCAGAGACCATTCGGACGGCGATAGGGAGTGCGATGCCATTCGATTGGCGGTACTGATCGACGGAGGTGATGATGCGCCCACGCGCATCTATCTTCTGTTGGTCGGACAACTTTGCGAGCAGGTTCTGGATTGGCGCGGCGATGTCCGTCAGGCTGGCATAATATTCTTCTCCCGATGCAAATCGCACATCGGCAACGAATTCTTCTTCGGACAGGTTTGTGAATCCTGCCTGCTGGAGCATTCCCATCAGATCGCCCGGCTTCGCAAGTCTGAAAATTCCCGGTGTGGTTGGATCTGGTTGTGGAAGATCGAGGAATTGCTTGATGACGGTGATAGGAGTCATGAGATAGGGGTTCTTATCGGGTACCGCCCAGACAGCCGCAGCGACCCAGCCACCGGGCCTCAGCACGCGCGCGATTTCAGCTGCGGCCTTCGGAATCTCCGGCAAAAACATCAAGCAGAAGCGGCTGGTCACCGCGTCGAACGAATTAGCCTCAAAGGGCAGCGCGGTCACGTCGCCCGTACGAAATGTCGAGTTCGCGAGGCCCAGTGCCGTGGCCTTGCGTCGCGCAACGGTGAGCATCTGTTCGGCGAGATCCAGCCCGATCACGCTTCCGCTCTGCCCAACGGTTTGAGCGCCAAGTAGCGCAGGATAGCCGGTGCCAGAACCAAGATCGAGTACCTGCATGCCGGATCGGAGCCGGGCATCGGCCACGAGCCGGTGATTCAGAAACGCCATCTGCTCGTCGAAGAATCGATCCCATTTCTCCCAGCCCCCGGCGACGCGATTCCAATCCTGACGTTGGCCTTCGATGATCTGTTCGGGTGTCTGTCCCATCGTGTCTTTCCTTTCGGCACGGCATTCCAGCAACCGGCTTGCCAGGATGTCCGGCGTGCGTGACTATCGGCGGAACCCTTGCAGCAGGCTACTTGATCGTTCGCAATGTCTCGCGCAACTCCTTCAGCTCGGCGATCGAGAGATCCAGGTGCTGATCGCGCTGCGGTTGATCGTCCTTGAACTTCCACAATCGCCAAAAGATCGCCGTGAGTTCCTTCTTATGCGTAACCGCCAGGTCAAAGGCCGGAGTCTTGGCCTGCTCCTGTGTCACGCCGTCATACGAATCCAGCAACGCATGTAGCTGATTGTGAAAGTCATCCAATGTGGTATCGACGCCTTTCCCACCCTTGGCCTTGGTTGCCGACACCTCCATCATGTTCGTCAGGTTGATCATGGTTTCGACTCCGCTCATCCCTTTCGCTTGAGTTGCGTAGTCGCCTGCGCGGGGATAGAACAGATAGCTGCAGCCGGAGAGTCCGATCAGCAACATTGACAGGATGAAGGTTCCGATTAAGCGGTGCATTGGAGCCTCCGTGTATTGTGAAGGGTGATTTCTTGAGTAGGGTTGTTCCCTGAGTGATGAGCTCAGGGAACAGCTCCCCAGTCAAGAGTTCGTTTAGACCGTGACGGTGACCGTCTTGATTGCCGCCTTCACCTGGGCCGCCATTTCCTGCGGGATTGACTCCAGTTTATGGCACTGCTTGGTGTGGGTGGCTACCAACTGCATCAGTTCCGCCTCGGTCTCAGCCCGCACCTGGAATCCGCAGCCGCCCGTCGGTTGGACATCCAGACATCCGAGTTGTTGTACGGTTTTGTCGCCATGGTCCGTTCCTCCGGTGTGATGAGGTGAAGTAATAAGGTGTATAGTTCAGCACGTCAGCAAGGCTTGGTCAATACCACCTGACGGCTTCAGTCTGACTACATGGAGTAGAAGAACTCCTCCTTGACGATTTTTCCGTTCTGAACTGTATAGAGGCCTGCTTCGTCCATCGTCATCCGTTTCCCCGTGTGTTTCGGCGTGACGTCATACTTGAAATGAAGGACAAAACGGTCGCCGTTGGGATAGGGCCCTTCAACCATGCCGCTGTGGATTTCATGATTGTCGACCCACCATTGATTCTTTCCCTTGATCTTCGCGATTCCATTCTGTGTCTGCTCCATGCCAGGCATGGCACAGGTCTCGACGCTCTCGATATTCGGCGAGTAAAAGCGATCGATCGCCTCCTGATTTTTGCCCTGCCGGCACAGTGCTGCCACTTCTTTCCCGATGTCTACGGCTGTCATGATGAGATCCTCCTTGGTTAACGGGTTAACGTAATTGCGCTGAGCCTCTTATGCAATCATCACCAGGTCCTTCAGCCGTTGTTTCAATACGTGATCTGGCTGGGACTTGCGAGCGGTTTGACGGTGAGTCGCAATCACAGGATCGACGATCGCGCCGCAATTGAGACAGCGCCAACCGGAGACCTCATATCCCGCTGAGTCGAATTCAAGATTGTCATACTGTTCTCGAACCATCAGCCCGGCACAACGTAGACATGTCATAGGACACCTCCTGTCCCGGATGATCACTGTCGTTTCAAGTATTGAACGAAGGTTCCATAACGGATCAAAAAAACGCTTCAATCCAAAACTGAGAGCGCCGTCTCTGCTGTCTGATTCACCGCGTCAGCCGACGCCCCGGCCTTGATCATCACAATGGTTCCTTGCATCATCGTTGTGAGAAAGCGCGCCAATGCGCGTGGATCTTTCTCATTTTTCAATTCCCCCTGCTGTTTGGCGCGAACCAAGACCCGAAAGAATGTGTCTTCCGCCATCTTGAGCACCTGGCGGAGCGTGCCCGCGATCTCGTTCTCATGCGGCGATAGTTCCATCACCGTATTGGCGATGAGGCAGCCTCGGCGCTGCGGATCGGCGAGGCCGCCTTCGATCATGCCACGGATAAATAGACGGAGTGTTGGGAGCGCAGGGCCCGGCTGATCGAGCAACGAAAATTTCTCGCCGACGAATCCGTGGCAGTATCGGTCGATCACTTTTAAGAACAGTTGGCGTTTATCACCAAACGTATCGTAGAGGGAGCCACGATTCAGGTCCATTGCCGTCAGGAGATCTTCCATCGACGTGGCTTCATAGCCCTTGTGCCAGAAGACCTGCATGGCCTTCTCGATCGCCTCATCGGGAATGAATTCTTTCTGGCGGGGCATGGGATGAAACTCCAATTCTTGTGACAAGGCCTCATATACTCCATAGTGGAACGATCGGTCAAGTATCAAATTACCGGACTGGAGATGAGATGGGAATGGGAACGGAGCGCTACGCAAGCACAGGCCATCCTCCCCCTACTGGCGGGTTTTTTCAGTGTTCTGCTAGAATCTCCCGCCATGCCGATTGAAACCTTTACTGCGCAAGTTGAATCGATTGAGAATCTTACTTACGACGTGCGCCGTATCGCTCTGCGGTTGATCGAGCCGAAGACCATCGCCTTCAAGCCAGGCCAGTTCATCTCGTTCGAGATGCCGGACCCGCAAACCGGTCGTCTCCTCACGCGGGCCTATTCCATCGCCTCGCAACCCAGCCGATCTGGCATCATCACATTATTGTTCAACCTGGTATCTGGTGGCCCTGGCTCCGGATTTTTGTTCCATCTGAAAGAAGGAGAGAAGACGCAGTTCAAGGGACCGGCTGGACATTTCTATTTGCGGGACGATCCTGAACGTGAACTGCTGTTCGTGGCCAGTGGCACCGGCATCGCCCCGATCCGATCCATGCTGCTGGCGAACGCGGAACGTTCCAATCCGAGACCGGCGACTCTGTTCTGGGGTCTGCGCAGCCAGCGAGACTTGTATGATCAGGAGGAGTTGGCCGAATTGACCAGTCAGATTCCTATTCTCACGGTCATCACGACGCTGTCCCGTCCCGAACCAGGCTGGTTAGGCGAATCTGGCCGCGTTCTGCGGCTGATCGAAGAACGGATTACTTCCGTGAAAAATCTTGCCGTGTATCTTTGCGGGAACAGCGGCATGATTGCCGACGCTACATCGCTGCTTCAGAAGAAAGGGCTCTGTCCCATCTACCGCGAAAAATACTACGATGGAGAAGGGGATGGAGGCTGATGATCTTCTGTGCTCGCGCAACGCGCGGCCCCGAAGGCCCTCGTTGGACGCGCGCAGTGGAAGATCAATCAGCACCCATCCCTGAAGAAATAACGAGCGAGCTTGGAGGGAGCAATTGGATGGATGAGGGGCGTTCTATACTCGCAGTAAAGGGCAGCCTTGGCCACTCCCTTAAAGAGAGGTATAGAGAAAAGGTGAACATGTGAATCGCTTGAAAGATAAAGTCGCGATTGTGACTGGCAGCAGCAGCGGCATTGGCAAGGCGATTGCTCTGCGATTTGGATTGGAAGGCGCCAAAGTCGTAGTTGCAGCCAGGCGGATGGCGCTCTGCGAGCAGACGGTCGTGCAGATTGTGAAAGGCGGCGGCGAAGCCTGGGCTGTGCAAACCGACGTGGCAGATGAACGCCAGGTGGAACGGCTGATCGAGGAGACGGTCACGCGCTATGGGCGGCTGGACATTCTTGTGAACAACGCGGGCGTCGTTGCGGGGGGGAGGTTAGCCGAGACGTCGACGAAATCCTTCGACGAAGTGATGAACGTGAATCTGCGCGGAACCTTCTTCTGTTGCCGGGCCGGGTTCAAACAGATGAAGAAGCAAGGTGGAGGGATCATCATCAATATGTCGAGTGTGGCCGGGGTCCAGGCCTGGGCCGGCACCGGCACCTACAGCGCGTCGAAGCACGGCATCATGGCTATAACGAAATCACTGGCCGACGAAGGCCGCCCGCATCACATTAAAGTGAGCGCCATCTGCCCGGGAGCCGTGGCCGACGATCTCGTCGATGCCTCTCCAGAAGCGATTCTCCTAAGCGAGAAGATCGATCCGTTCGATGTGGCAGAAGCGGCGGTGTATCTGGCGACGCTTGGCAAGTACACCGTCGTGCATCAGATCGTCATCGATCGACTGGGCGCAGACTGGTGACGATCCCTCCAGCGTCTTCATCGACTCAGCCGCGGCAGGCGGCGATCTTCTTCATTCTCATCACCGTGACGCTCGACGTACTCTCGTTCGGCATCGTCATTCCCGTGTTGCCGAAACTCGTCGAAGATTTCATGTCAGGCGATACGGCGGAGGCTGCCTCAATTTACGGCATCATGGGTATGGCCTGGGCGCTCATGCAGTTCGTCTGTTCGCCCATTCAAGGCGCGCTGTCGGATCGCTTCGGGCGCCGGCCGATCGTGCTGCTGTCGAATCTCGGCTTAGGCCTCGACTACATCTTCATGGCGCTTGCGCCCAGCGTCACCTGGCTCTTCGTGGGCCGCGTCATCTCGGGCATCGCAGCGTCCAGCTTCAGTACTGCGGGCGCGTACATTGCCGACGTCACGCCGCCGGAGAAGCGAGCCGCCGGCTTCGGCATGATCGGCGCGGCGTTCGGGTTAGGTTTCATACTCGGCCCGGCGGTGGGCGGGTTGCTCGGCGTGGTTGATCCACGGCTTCCGTTCTGGGGCGCGGCAGCGACGAGTCTCGTGAATGCCTGCTACGGATTCTTCGTCCTGCCGGAGTCGCTCCCGCGCGAGAAGCGCATGAACTTTTCCTGGAAACGGGCCAATCCGATCGGCTCGTTCAAACTGTTGCGGTCGCATCGCGAGCTTCTCAGTCTCGCGGCGGTGGTATTTCTCGGCTACCTCGGGCATGCCGTCTTGCCGAGCGTGGCAGTGCTGTATGTCGGCTATCGCTACGGATGGGATACGAAGGCGGTCGGCTTCATGCTGGCCGGCGCCGGCGTCACCGCCATGATTGTGCAAGGGTTACTCATGCGACCGCTCATAGCCCGCTTCGGAGAGCGGAAGACCCTTCTTGCCGGTTTGCTGAGCGGCGCGCTGGGATTTGCGGTCTACGGCGTGGCGACCGAGGGATGGATCTATTGTGCGGGGATTCCCATCATGGCCTTCTGGGGCCTCGCCGGTCCGTCCGCGCAAGCGTTCATGTCTCGCCGCGTGAGCAGCTCCGAACAGGGCCAGCTCCAAGGGGCCATTGCAGGACTCTCCGGCATCGCCGGCTTCATTGGACCGGGCCTCTTCACCCAAGCCTTCGCGCTCTTTATCGGCGCACAAGCCGGCTGGCATCTCCCCGGCGCACCGTTTCTTCTGGCATCCCTATTATTGTTTGTGGGGATAGCGATTGCCTGGCGAGCGACAAGGATCACCCGGTAGTCCCCTAACACCTAGCAGGCTGCTGAAAAAGACCGCCAGCGGCGTTCTCGCGTCGTTCAGAGGCTCAACGTACCGAAGCGTACGCCTCGCCTCTTCACTCGCTGCGGCCTTGCTGGACAGCCTTTTTGAGCAGCCTGAAGTTATGGGGGCCTTCATTCCCTCCGCCATATTTCACCGGTGTGTGATGTATAAACCGAGTTTTTCCGCAGACTGCTAGTATTCACGAACGCTTCTGCTACATCGTAAATTCGCCGCAGCATCCAATCCCAATCACTTAGGGTCTGTCTAATTTTCGCCGGAGTTCTCAACACTTCGTCCCAGCGCCTTGTTCCTCGTCTTTTCTAACTGCCGACCGCGCTCTAACTCACTATTCATCACTCATTGGGCCTGCGTATCGTTGGCGCGGCTGGGAAGGATAGCGACATCGGTTGGGTTTCTACAGGCAGCTGTTTGTCTAATCTTTGGTTGAAGGCTAACCCCTGCGCCGCTGCCCGTTTATTGTTCAGGTCTGCATGTGCGGGTGAATAATTAGGAAGAGTTTCAATACATACAAGGGACTCGGACCCTATGTGTGCAGGGCACGGCTTATGCTCCTACCGCGGAAGGTGCGCCCCAGTGTGAAAACATATGGGCGAGCGTCTGCTTCAAAAGGAGAGGATTATGATGTCTCACTCTGGAAAGATCCTGGTTCTCTTTGCGGTGATGTTCGGGCTAGCGTCACCACAAGTGAGTTTTGCAGCAGGATCACGCGGCGGAGCCGATGACCTGCTCGGCCCGCGGATCCATCTAGATCCCCGATCGGCTCCACCGGATGCGAGACATCGCCCGCATCCCGGTCCTGATCGGACCAGGGCTGTTGCCGTGAGTTATTGGAACCAGATCGCTAGAGATGCCAGCGTGCTGGATCACACGCCTGTCCTTCCAGGAGAAACCCGTATGTCCGGCGAGCAGGCCGGACCGGTGCGGACCAGCTATGCGCTGGCAATCGTCCACATCGCGATCTTTGATGCGGCGAACGCAATCGCCGGTGGGTATGAGAGCTACACCGGATTGCCCCGTGCTCGCCCCGTGACCTCCGTGAGAGCGGCAATCGCGCAGGCAGCATACGATACGCTGGTCGTCCTCTATCCCTCGCAGAAGGCAACCTTTGACCTATCGTTGACCGAGGCCCTTGAGGCGATTCCGGACGGCCCGACCAAGTCGGACGGGATTGCTCTAGGGCATAGCGCCGCCGCTGCGATACTCGCTCGCAGGGCCAACGACGGCTATTATCCCCACCCCCTCCCGAAGTATGTGGAACTGCAACTCGGCACTTCTCCTCCTGACTTCATTCCCCTTACTGGAGCGGGGATGTGGCGCCAAGACCCAATCAGCCTGGTGCCCATCGCATTGGGTGTAAACTGGGGAAAGGTCACACCGTTTGTCATGAAGTCCGGTGACCAGTTCAGGACTCCGCTTCCGCCCGCCCTGGACAGTCCGGAGTATGCGGCTGCATTCAACGAGGTGAAACGCCTAGGCGGCTGTGGAACCGATGCCACTGCTTGCTTTGTCGGCGGCAACGACCTGTTGCCTGGCGGTAGCCTGACACCGACTGAACGCAGCCCAGAGCAGACCGAGATCGGTATCTATTGGGGCTACGATGGGACGCCGGGCCTAGGGGTTCCGCCACGGCTCTACAATCAGATCGCCATGCAAATCGCCCACAAGATGGGCACGGATTCCGATGAGGTCGAGTTGGCCCGGCTCCTGGCGCTGGTGAACGTCGCCATGGCGGATGTCGGCATCGCCGCATGGGAGTCCAAATATTATTATCAGGTCTGTCGGCCAGTCACCTGCATCCGAGAGGCCGATGTGAGTACCGGCGGAATTCCAACATTTACGCCGCTCGGCGCGCCTGCCAGCAATCTTTTGGGACCATATTTTACCCCGCCGTTTCCGGCCTATCCATCCGGGCATGCCAGTTTCGGAGGCGCGCTCTTTGAGATGCTGCGCAACTACTATCGAACCGACCGCATCCCATTCACCTTCGTCTCGGACGAATTCAACGGCGTGACTACAGATAACCAAGGGAGAGTGCGTCAGCCCGTGACGCGTACCTTCTCCTCCTTGTCGCAGGCGGAGAAGGAAAACGGCCAGAGCCGCATCTACCTCGGCATCCATTGGGCGTTCGATTCGACCGAGGGGATCAAGCAGGGAAACCGCGTGGCCGACTATGTGTTCAAGAACATATTGGAACCGCGGCGTCGACGGTAAATCTGGTCTATCTCGTTGATCTGGTCTGTCTGGTCTGTCTGGTCTGTCTGGTTTGTTTGTTCGACTCAGATGACGTGACAGACTGGATAGACCAGACAGATCTCAGCACTCAGCACTTCTAGGCTCAGCACTTGGCTTTCGGAGGTACTTGGCGAAACAGATCAAATCCAAGTGATCGTAATGATCCGGAAGAATCGTTTCTGCCTTGTACCCGAGGCTCATAAACAGGTGAATGTTTCTGGCAGTTTGCAGCATGGTGCAGGCATAGAACTTATGGGCACCGGTCGCGGTCTGTTCGATTTCTCGTATCAGCGCTTTCCCGACCCCTTGGCCCTGGTTGGTAGGATTCACGGATAACAGCCTGATAATACAGACTCCAGCCACGGTCCAAAAGCGGACCGATCCCACCACCGCTCCTTCCGCCTCCGCCACGAAGATATGTTTCTCCTTGGCATCTTCCTTGAGGCTCTTGATCGTTTCCGTCGTCCAGCCGCTGACTGTATAGAGATTGGCATATTCCCCAAACGCGGCCTGCTGTACTTGAAGCAGGGCCGGGAAATCGGCTTCGGTTGCGGGGCGGATGTGAACCATGAACAGCCCTCCAGGCTGAGACTTCGCATTCGAGTTTGTGAGGATATCAAAGCCCGGCAGGATCTTCTATCCAGGTACTTGTCAAGGGGGTCCTATGAAAGCACCTCTTGTTCCTGTAATTGGCCACTTGGTCTTTTCCCAAAACTCAGCACCCAGCACTTCCGGGCTAGCCTGCAGCTGCCATCCTGCTGAACTGATACTTCATCGCGTTGACCCTTGTCAGATAGTCTCTGACATCGTGACCGCCGCATCGCTGGCGGGGGCTTAGCCGGAAGTTGCGTGTCACATAGGCCCGGCCTGCTGTGGCGCCGCAAAGGTGGATCACGGTAGCCAGACTCTGCTTCTGCTGGAGTGTGACGCTGCCACTCTGTCGCAATGCGATGGTATGTGAGACGAGGCGATCCAGCAGAGCCGAGGTCAATTGGATGGCATGGCTTGGCAGGACGCGGGTATAGAGGCTGTTGAACCAGCAGGAATTCGGATTGTGCCAGGGGCCGTCTTCGACCACCCGATGGTCATGGATGCAGTAACGCCTGGCTTCGCGGAATGTTCCGTCCGTAATCTGGTACATGCCGACGGCGCTCGATGCCGGGTGGTATAGCTCCAATGGGTTCCACGTCAGATGCCACTGCCAGTAGGTCCGCGCCACCGGATTCCCTCCACCTTCAGCGTGAGCTAGTGCGGCCAGCAACTCGGGTGTGATGACCGTTGTCGCATGCTTGCGGAAGAGTGAGCCGTACTGCTTCCATGTCTCGGCTGGGCTCTTGTTAAGCGAGTGGTCCAGGGGAAAGAGGATTTCGGCCGGCTTGTGAAATGCCTGATAGGCCCAGTTGATGCCGAGCAAGAATAAGAAGGTCGTCGCCAGTATCACGACGGCACGAACGGTCGGTGGCCAGGCGAGCAGGGCTTTTCTGACTGTACGAAACGTACGCCAATGAGCGCGCACGAAACGCCGGAGGGTCTTGAGGGTAAGCCGGTGCCTGCGCCGCTTGCGGCGGTGGGGATGGGTGAGGGTGCGGTGATTGGGGCGGGAAGGCATAGATAACTATAACAACCGAAAAGAGGCGGGGGTAGCCTGGTTGGCCCCCCTGCTCCCGGAACAGAGGAGGGGATGGAGGCTGATGATCTTCTGTGCTCGCGCAACGCGCGGCCTCAGAAGGCCCTCGTTGGACGCGCGCAGTGGAAGATCAATCAGCCCCCATCCCTGGAGAAATAACGAGCGAGCTTGGAAGAAGTATAGAGGGCAGACTAGATGGTCTCCTGTGCTCGAGCATCGCGCGGTCGCTGAAGACCCTCGCTTGGGCTAATGGCACGTCACGGGAAATCGGTTGCGAAGCAATCGGAGGGCAGAGCGGGTGAAAAAGCTGTGCGTGGGTAAATATAGACCTGGCCAGCCCTGAAAAAGTAGAATGCCTATGTTTTTCGGATTCAAAAGAAGAAAAAGAGGTAGGCGAGGAAGAAGCATCATCAGGACGTGGTCCTTGATGAGCGCAGTCAAGGTGGTGATCATCAGAGTACAAAGGAGGACAGGCCATGGCGTGGGGATCGGATGTGCATACAGACGAGGAGCTGGAAAAGTTGGCGGCTGTGCGTGGGTATTTTCAGGGACATTTTCCCGGAGCCTCGATTCGTGACTCCTACGATGCTGCCAGGGCGGCGCAGGTGTTTCAGGTCGAACCCGACGCCGCAGGGGAGCGGCGTAATGCAGTGGTCTCGACCGATTTTCTCGAAGAGTATGTGCCTGAAAAAATGGAAAAGGCATTGATCAGCTTGCGCGTTGCGGAACATCTCCAATCAGCGAAGGGTAAGGAAGTGTTGCTCTCAAGTTGGGGGGTGGAAGAAAAGGAGGAGTGAGGGCGTTTCGCACACCGACCCATGGAGGATCTATGCGGGTTCTGTCGTCGACCAGCCCAGCCGGCTTCGCACCCCGCCCGGTGTAGGGACCCCGCTGCAGGCGGCTGGGCTCCCAGGTCGACGCCACCCGCAAATAATTGTGCGATCAATGCCCAGGGGGGAAGCGAGCAAGCTTGGAAGGAGCATGAGAGGGCAGGCTAGATGGTCTCCTGTGCTCACGCAACGCGCTCGGGCTTGTCTGTCTGGTTGGCCGGTCTTTCTGGTCTGTCTGGTTCTTTTGGATGAATTTCCAGTCTGATCAACCAAACAAACCAGATAGACGAGATAGACCAGATGAACCAGCATTCGTTGGACGCGCGCAGTTTTGGGAGAGATGAAATCCAATTCCACCCGAGGTTCAGCCTGTCCGAGACCCATCGTTCCTTCAGAAACCGTAATGTTGAGGCGCTTTACCTTGCTATGGTAAAGTAAAGCCTGACCAGGAGGTGACGACATGGCTGTTCAGAAGCTCAGCAGCAAAAACCAGATCGTCATTCCAAAGGAAGCTCGGCAGGCAATGGGCGTGAAAGGCGGCGATGAATTGCTGGTCGTCGTCAAGGACGATCTCACCATTGTGATGCCCAAGCCCAAGCGCTATGTGAAGACCTTACAGGGACTCGCCAAAGGCTTGTACCCGTCGGGCTACCTGAAGCGGGAACGTCGGTCGTGGTAGAGGCCTTCCTCTCGCAAGGCCTTCCATTAGAACGTGAACGAATCGGCCTCGACACCAACGTCTTCATCTATTTCCTCCAATACCACCCTCGGTACGGGGCGTGGTGCGCCTCCTTGTTCGATCGGATTGAGCAGGGGAAGAATCCAGCGGTGACATCGACCATCACGCTCCTGGAATTGCTGGTGCAACCCTATCGCGATAAGAAAGAGGAACTGGCGCAGAAGATCTTTGCCTTAACCAGCACATACCCAAAGCTCGAATGGGTGCCGGTAACGATGAATGTGGCAGATCAAGCGGCCGAGTTGCGTGTGCGTTATCGCCTCAGCACGCCCGATGCCATACAATTGGCTACAGCCATTGGGCACAACGCTACGCGCTTCTATGGGAATGATCGTGGTCTGCGGCGAGTAAAAGAGATTGAATGTCTCCTTGTGGACGAGCTCGTATGACTGACTCCAAGAAACTCAAGATCACGCCGTTCAGCGGAAATGCTTTCCGTAACCTCGGGTTCCGGTGGAAGTTCCCTCATGCTGCCTCCGTCTGACTACTTGAGCGCACCGGGTTTCGCTGGTGCACGGAAAGTCATGGTGATCTTCCTGCTCGCGGGACTCTTGAGCGTCTTGTACGCAGCACCCGCTCTGGCTAGCATGGAATCAGCGCCTGCGTCGGTCGCGAAGGGTGTGCTCTTGGTGGCCAGCCCATCGCTGGAAGATCCAAACTTCCGCCAGGCTGTTGTGCTCGTCGTGGAGCATGGGTCTGAGGGAACCATCGGGCTTACTCTGAATCGTTCCACGAACGTTCTTCTGTCCAAGGCATTGCCGGATATCACGGTGCTCAAGGGGACCAGCTACCGACTGTTTGCTGGTGGGCCGGTCGAGCCAACCCGCTTTCTTCTATTGTTCCGACTCAAGGAGCCTCCAGCGGACGCACGGTCGGTCTTCGACGGGGTCTATCTTGGGCGCACACCTCGCGCTCTGGAGAACATCATTACGCGGGCTAAGCCGACCGAAACCTTCCGGGCCTTTGCTGGATTTGCCGCATGGGCTCCGAGGCAGCTGGAAGCTGAGATGCTTCTGGGCGCGTGGGGGATCTTGCCGCCAGATTCGGTCGGGATCTTTGACAAGGATCCCGACGTATTCTGGTCAGATTGTATCAGCCGGCTTCAGGCGCCTCGGGTGATCTCCAATTAGAAATAGAGGGGGTGGTCTGGCCTATCCCTCGTGCTCGCGGAACAGAAGGGGGGATGGAGCCTGATGATCTTCTGTGCTCGCGCAACGCGCCCGGGTTCGTCTGTCTCGTTGGCTGGTTTTTCTGGTCTGTCTGGTTCTTCTGGATGAATTTCAGGTCCGACCAACCAGATAGACCAGATGGACCAGCCTTCGTTGGACGCGCGCAGTAAGGGATAGATCCAGACCTCCCCCTTGAGAGGAGGCACGAGCAAGCTTGAAAAGGTGAGAGGGGAATAGCCAAACCATCCTATGAAAACCGATACCAGCAAGCTGGGTAAGAGCAATTGTAACAAGGCCCGTGGGACAAGAGTCCTGTGGGCCTTGTTATGTGGGCGTGGGAATACATGACCCCGAAACTCCGGGCGTAGCTGCATTTCGCCGTTTCACCGAGTTGGCAACTTGCAGCAGCGAGTCGTAGCCTGGGAAAATTCTCATCTTGATCTGTAGAACCGCAGGGGCAAGAAAAATAGGACAGGCTACTTAATTGGGCGTCATCATGGAGATCGGGTCTTGCCATCCAACCTTTCTGATCCTCCTTCGCGCTCGGGGTAGACTACCTTTATCGCAGCGAGGATCAGTTGGAGCTGCTAGAAGGACAGGGGACCATCTTTAAGACAGACCGTCGGAAGCTGTAACTCGGTTTCTGAAAGTGGACGTTACCTGTTGCATTCAGCCCGGTTGGTTGCCTAGGCTATACACACTCACTTCCATCCCATCATTGCGCAGGGGGTCAGTCCTTGTGATGATCATTCCAATACACATTGTTTTCGCTTGAAGCATTTCCTGTCGGGTGATACCCGCTATTTGAGCGGGAGAGGAGGGTATGATGGCCGATGTGATTCGAACTACTCAATATTTTAAGGTGGATATTGCGGATAAGCCCGGGACATTAGCCGGGGCGCTTGCTCCGCTGCGTGAGGCTGGGGTGAATTTACTGGCTGTGCATGCCTTTCCTCGGAGTCGCCGGACACAGGTGGATGTGGTGCCGGAAGATCCCATTTCGTTCAAGGCCATCGCGAAGGCGCATAAGTTGAAAATTCAGGGACCGAAAATGTGCTTGCTGGTGGACGGCGATGATCGCCCGGGAGCTCTGGCCGATCTGACCGATCGACTTGGTTCAGCCAAGATCAACATGACTGCGGTGACCGGTCTCGCTGCCGGCCAGGGACGCTTCGGCGCCATTCTATGGGTCAACCCGCGGGATGTAAAAAAAGCAGCCAAAGCTTTAGCCTCGGACTGAGTGAGGTTCGCACGTTTGCTACTCAGGCAAACGTTACCGGGACTGAATTTTCCTCCCACCTACGGAGGTTTCCATGACTACCATTTCAGAGATTGCGCCGGACTTATTCCTGATTTCGACCTTCGTGTCGGATTTCAATTTGCAGTTCAATCAATTCCTGGTGCGCGATGCCGAACCGTTGCTGTTCCACACTGGGCCGCGTGGGATGTTTGCTGCGGTTCGTGATGCCGTGGCGACGGTGCTCGATCCCCGGACAGTGAGATGGATCGGGTTCAGCCATGTAGAAGCCGACGAGTGCGGGTCGTTATCGGAGTGGCAGGCCCTGGCCCCTCAGTCTACGGCTGTCTGCAGTCTGGTGGGGAAGCTGGTGAGCGTCGATGATTGCGTGGCGACGCGGCCTGCCTTGGGGATGAAGGATGGCGAGGTGCTCAGCACGGGCAAGTATCGTTTCCGTTTTTTGCATACGCCGCACGTACCGCACTGCTGGGAAGCGGGGCTGTTGTTTGAAGAGACCCAGCGCACGCTGCTCTGTTCTGACCTCTTTCATCAAAACGGGGATGTTGAGCCGGCGACGCGCTCGGACGTGCTGGGCCGGTGCCGGCAGGTGCTGGTGGAATACCAGCAGGGACCGCTGGCCAACTATATGCCGTATTCTACGCTCACTGAGCCCACACTCCATCGGCTGGCCGAATTGCAGCCGAAGACGCTGGCGACGATGCATGGTTCGGCCTATGTTGGGGACGGTTCCCGTGCGCTCCGCGATCTGGCAGTCATGTTCAAGGAGGTGCTGGGGCCGTGGGCTGGTCTAGCAATCCAACATTGAGGAACTCGTCGTGCGAGGCGGGCAGCCACTTTCTATCGCACCCAAGCTTCGACTCGACTATGGGGCCATTGCGTCGTTGCTCATGCCGCCCCCCACGGCCACGGTCATTGCAAAGATTCGTGCTGTGCTCAAAGTGCACAATATAATCGAAGAAGGTCCGGGGGGCCTGTATGAAACCTGTGACGAGCTGGTCGGCTCAGAGGCGGCGCAGCTTCTGGCCAAGCTCCAGGCTGCACCGGAGCTGGCTGTGTTGCCCTGCTCCGATAGTCCCGCCGTGATGCCCACTGTCCAGCGGGCGCTGGAGCGAGCTGGTTATGATTTCATCGACGAGAAAGCTTGAGAGACCAGAGGGATGAGCTTTTACGAGTGTAGAAGTGGGGCGCTCTGCGTTTCTCATCGCCTCACCCTCGCGCAGTGGTCCTTCTTGTTGGCCTTGTGTTCATATCTGCCTAATTTAGGCTGTCATAGGATGGCGTTCGAGGGTACCGACTGATTCAACGATCATGTGGACTGGGATATTCGGCTTCAAGGTCATTAGAGGATCGGGAAGAATTGTTTGTCCCTCTACCAAGCGAAGGCGGACTTTCGAGGCCATTGTCGCCAGCACCAGTAGACCTTCCATTTCTGCAAAGGATTCGCCCACACACCGACGCCCGCCTCCCCCGAATGGGAAGTAGCTGAAGGTTTGCCGCGCCTGTTTGGCTTCTGGCGAAAAACGATCCGGATCGAATCGGTTGGGATCGGGAAACCACCGAGCATTTCGATGCATGCTCCAGGGACTCTGGAACACTCTGGTGCCGGGTGTAAGGAAGACACCAGACGGGAGTCTGTCTTCAGCGCGGCTCTTACGTGCGTGTAACAGCCAGGCTGGAGGGTAAAGCCGAAGCGTCTCATCCCAGATCATTTTCGTATAGACCAACCGCGGCACATCTTCCGCCGTCGGGAGCCTGTTGCCCAGCACGGTTTCTAACTCATGGGCCAGACGTGTTCGCACAGTTGGGGACTGGGAGAGGAGAAACCAGGTCCATGTCAGTGCAGTCGCTGTTGTGTCATGGCCGGCGACCAGAAAGGTGACGAGTTCATCCCGAATTTCCTTGTCGCTCAGTGGCTGACTTGCCTCGTCGGTGGCTGCGAGTAAGAGCGAAAGCACATCCTGGTTCTGGCTCTGGTGGCGGGACGTACGGCGGCTCTGAATAAGATTCCTGATCCGTGCATCCAGAAACTGCTGGCTTCGAGAAAATTCTCGATGCTCTGTCGTCGGAACCCACAAGGGCGTGACCCAGGCGATCATGGAGTTGTACTGTTTCGAGACTAAGTGGTGCCCGGCCATCATGGCTTCGATTACTTGTGTGGCATCGGCACTCACGTCTTGTCCAAAAAGCAGTCGCCAGATGACCGACAGGGTAAGTTGTGTCATCTCACGTCCGATGTCGATGGTAGCGCCATCGTGCCAATGTGTGGCGAGGGCGGCTGATTTTTCGGTAATGAGACCGGCGTAGGAGGCTACATGGTCTCCATGGAAGAAGGGGAGAAACAGCCGCCGTTGGCGATGATGGGTCTCGCCCTCCGTATGTAACATGCCTTTCCCAAACACGCGTGATTCGCCTGGAGGGACTTGGGTCTTAATGTAGTTCTGTTGGTTGGTCACCAGCACATGTTTGACGTCGGCTGGATGGTTGAGGAAGTACATGGCCAGATCCGAATGGCGAAAGAGGCACTCGGCCATCA
>CAMDRK010000014.1 GCA_945906715.1 Nitrospira lenta | reverse complement strand
AGATGAATCCCCCCCCAACCCGATCCCCATTCCACTCAGGGGCACACGTATCGGCCACACCCTTCGGCGGCTGACCGAATCGCTGCTGGCCCTGCCGTGAATATACGTCTCGTCACGCATTGTTAGCCATTACTCGGACAGGCTCCTAGAGGGGAGAGCGGACTCACAAGTCTACATCGGTACACATCAAGACATCACTGTCGATTACGGAGGGAGCTACACATGAATGCAGATCAACTTAATGGAAAATGGATGCAGTTCAAAGGAGAACTAAAACAACAGTATGGCAAGTTCACCGATGACGATCTCACTCAGATTGAGGGCAATTACGACAAGTTTATCGGCAAAGTTCGGGAACGATACGGCGACAAAAAAGATGAGCTCATGAAATGGGCTGACCAATGGCATCTGAAGTCCGCGCCGGACGCAACGAAGGTCAAGACGCATTAACGGGAGTCAGCAGGACGAAAGACCCGGATCACTGGGTAATGGCACATTTTATTTGGGGAGAGAATCATGAACGCACGCTATGTACTGACACTTTGCACGGCTCTGGTTATTGGTGGGACATTTATCACCGGATCGGTGCACGCGCTGGACCAGGCTGATGTGAAGGCGCCGATCAACGACACATGGCTTACGGCGAAAACCAAGATCGCCCTCGCTGCTGATGGTCGAGTCAAAGGGCGGCAAATCGATGTCGCGACCACAAAGAACGTCGTGATGCTCCGCGGCAAGGTCGATTCCGACGCGGCCAAACAGGCGGCGGAGGACATCACCAAAATGCTCGACGGCGTCAAGACGGTGAAGAACGATCTACAAGTGGTGGCTCCGTCCAAGCGCGAAGCGGTGGAGGAGAAGGATGACGCCATTACGGCGCGCGTCCAAAGCAAGATCTCGAAAAACGCAGATCTGAAGAAAGCAGATATTGCCGTTCAGACCAATGCGGGGATCGTCTCGCTGACTGGCGAGGTACAGGACATCATGACCAGTGCCAATGCGTCCTGGACGGCTTGGTTCGTCCCGGGCGTGAAGTCTGTGAAGAACGATCTCACGGTGAAGGAAAAGGCCTAAGGCCCTGGTAAACGCGTCGCTGGTATCGTTTCGAAGCCAATGGGTTGGCGCAATCGCATACAAGGAGATTCCATCATGAAGAAGCTCATCGATCTGTTCATGCTCGCAGTGATCATCGGTGTCGGAATGGCATCCTACTCCTACGCGGCTGGCGACATGGCTGCGCTAAGCACTCAGACGGTCAATGGAGACCTGCTGAAGATCGACGGGGAGTTTTACGTGCTGAAAGATATGGCCGGCAAGGAAATCCGCCTCCATGTCGACAAGACCACCGCCCTGGACGGCGCCATCAAGGTCGGCGACAAGGTCGAGGCCCAGGCCACGGATAAGAACCACGCCGCGTCCATTAAACACGTTCAGCCCAAGATGTAGGTTTTGGAATACGGAAGTAGAAGTTGGGGCACAGAGATTGGGCCAGCTCTCAGGGCTGACCCAATCCGCTCTAGGAGAACCTACTGGGATTCAGACCATGATCCTCAAAGATCAACAATCAGGAGCAATTATGCGCTACTTTTTCACTTTTCCTCGTTGGATTTTGGCTGGAAGTCGCCTGATTTCTCTTTACAGTCGCCATCCTGTAAGGGCCGTCATGCGGGTCACGCGTCTGAGAAACCCGAATGAACTGCACAAAAGAGCCCGCTCAGGTTCATGCGTGAGCATGAGTTGCCCTCCGGTAGGTACAAGCCCACGGGATGGATCAGCCCGACGATTCATACACTAAGGAGATGTCTCATGCGTATCATCACATTGAAGGGCCTAATGGGTGTATTGGTTCTCGCGAGCATAGGGCTCGTTGTTTCTGCCTGTAACACATCCAAAGCCACGGTCGACACGTTCGCCAAGTTTACATCAAGCACGAGTCCCGGGGCGATGTTCGATGCCGATGGCTACATCAAGCAAAGCCAGAAAGCGCGTCTGTTTGCTGCGGTCGCGTTTGAGAATCTGGAGCAGGACATCGCACGTGGGAATGGAGAATATCTCACGTCGTTGGCCACGTTGCTGAAAATCCCAGCCGGGGAACAGGACGAATTTAGAATGCTCTCTCAGAAACAATATCCTCGCCTGTTCGCCTCTGACCGGCGGACGGCGGAAAGCCTGCTGGCCTTGCTGATAAGCAAGAGGGAAGACCTTCGAGCCAACGGCCAACAATTGGAGTAAGGCTAAGGGAGTCGGCGCTCTCAAATAAAGAGCCTTGGCGAGATGGAGTGTCTGTTCTTAGTTACATGTCATTTCTATTTCAAAGGAGAAAACCATGTTGTTCAAATTGTTCATCGTGTGTGGATTGATCGCCATCGGAGCACTGTCTGTTGAGGCAGCGGATATGGAGGTCAAGATGGTCGATAAGAATTGTTGGATAGAGGTATTCGATGACACCAAGTACGACGCCGATGACCCCCATGTCAAAGTTGATGGCCCCAAAGAGCTCGCGTCTTTAAAGAATCTCAATGGTAGGGATTGGAACAATGATATCCAAAGTGTCATTGTTGGATCAGGCGCGATGGTGCTGGCATATAAGGATAAGGATTTCAAAGGTACGGAGATCGCCTTCGCTTCGGGGCAGCGCATTCCTGACCTGTCAAAGCTGGACATGTCCAACGACATTGAATCGATGAAGATTACCTGCGCGAATTAGCCGTCTATCGGAGCATGCTCAGGATGAACACTTGCGGTGCTCATCCCAGCCTGTCCTGCTGGTCAACCTGGCCAGCAGGACAGGCCGTGTTCCTGGCTGCGTGACCGTCGTGCAGGCATATATTCACCGAGAAGCAGGGAATCGTCCTTCACAAGTTGCTTCCCCTCACGAGATTTCGTGGGTTCCGACCCAGCGAGCGTGAAAATGTCTGCCGTCTGGATTCTTCAGGCTGATCAATTTTGACTAGACGGCCTTCCGTCCAGTTGGATAGAGTCGAGTAAAGACTTTGCGCGCATGAATTGATAGCGTGTCGTCTTGTGTTGCGCCTTCGATCGGTCAGGTCCCTGGCATGTACTCCTCTCTCATGTCAGGCTCGGCGGGCGAGCCGCGCAGGTTTTCCCAGGATCAACTGTCCAGTGAGAGCAGGGGAGCGACTGCAGACTCCAGTCTCTCGCCAGCGTTCGATCTTCTGTTTCGCATGGGACGTCGACATGCACGTTGGCCTTGAGACCTTCGTCTCGCGCCGACCGCGGCCTTCGGTCGGAAGCGCCGAAGAGCGGCATCCACATCCTTCACCTGATTGCGGACTGGTTCGCAAGACTTCCCCTCGAAGAAAGAGACCTCATAGATGAAGGTAGGCGGCAAGATCAACCTCAGCAGCTTGCTCCATCTGAGAGCAAGCTTTCCTGAAAACGATTTGGCAGAAAAATACGCCGGTGGCGAGCCTCCGCTGCGTTCGGAGCTTTTTAGCGCCGATCAAATGGAGCAACACGGCAAGATTCTGGCCGGCCAGCACCAGTTAAGTCCAGGACAGGCTCCTGACCAGTTGCTAAGCAGGCTGGCTGAGAATGAAGACGTGCTGGTCGGCGTGCGTGATCTGTTGGCCGAAGCGGTCAAGGCGAACCGCCGGATTACGCCGGCGGGGGAATGGCTGCTCGATAATTTCTATCTTATCGAAGAGCAGATTCGCACGGCCAAGAGACATTTGCCCAAGGGGTATAGCCGGGAGTTGCCTCGCTTACGAAATGGCTCATCGGTCGGACTTCCACGTGTGTATGTCATCGCGCTTGAAACGATCTCGCATGGCGACGGACGAGTCGATCCGGGAAGCCTCAGCAGTTTCGTGGCCGCCTACCAAACGACGACCAGCCTCACGTTAGGCGAATTATGGGCCATCCCGATCATGCTCCGCCTGGCCCTGATCGAGAATCTCCGGCGCGCGGCCACGCGCATCGCCGCGCATAGGATCGACCGTAATCGCGCCGACTACTGGGCGGATCAGATGATGGAGGTCGCCGAAAAGGATCCGAAAAATCTGATTCTGGTGACGGCGGACATGGCGCGGTCGAGCCCGCCAATGGCGAGTGCCTTTGTGGCGGAGTTTGCGCGCCGGTTGCAGGGCCAGAGCCCCGCGTTGGCCTTGCCCCTCACCTGGATCGAGCAGCAGCTCTCCGAGTCCGGCCTGACGATTGAACAGTCGGTGCAATTGGAAAACCAACAGCAGGCCGTCGATCAGGTCTCTATTAGCAACAGCATCGGCAGTCTGCGGTTTCTGGGCACGATGGACTGGCGCATGTTCGTGGAGACGATGAGCGTGGTCGAGCAGACGCTGCGTGAGGATCCCGCAGCCGCCTACGGCAAAATGGATTTTGCGACCCGCGATCGCTACCGTCATGTGGTGGAGAAAATGGCAAGGAGCAGCCGGCTCTCCGAAAGCGAAGTGGCGCGCCACGCGATCCTTCTCGCGCAGCAGCGCGCGAGTGGGCATGGCGGCGACGGCCGAGAAACCCACGTCGGATTCTACCTGATCGACAAGGGGGTGCCGCAGCTCGAAGGAATCGCAGCGGTACGCCTCACTACAGTTGCGGCGCTGCAGCACGCGAGCAGCCGGTTTCCATTGCTCCTATATGTCGGCACGATTGCGTTGCTGACGGGGGGCTTCACTGCCGGCTTGCTGGCGCAGGTGTCTATCGAGAGTATGGAGGGTTGGTTCCTCGCGCTGGTCGGCCTCCTGTCTATGCTCGGTACCAGTCAATTGGCGGTGGCGCTGGTGAACTGGCTTGCAACAAGGCTGGTGACGCCACATGCGCTGCCGCGACTGGACCTCTCCAGCGGCATTCCCCCAGAGTTGCGCACGCTGGTGGTGGTCCCGACGATGCTGAGCAGCATTGAAAATATCGATGAGCTGACCGAAGTGCTCGAAGTCCGGTTTCTGGCCAATCGAGACGAATGCCTGCATTTCGGTCTGTTGACAGATTTTCGAGATGCCCACGAGGAAACGCTTCCAGACGACGAGCCCCTCTTGCGGCTAGTCCGCAAGAGGATCGAGGAACTGAATGAAAAGTACAGAGGGGGGGCCGGCGATACGTTCTTCTTGTTTCATCGCCCCCGCCGGTGGAATCCCGGGGAACGGATCTGGATGGGATACGAGCGGAAACGAGGAAAACTTGCCGACGTAAACCGGCTGCTTCGCGGTGGCTCAGCGGATCGCTTCTCACTGATCGTCGGGGAGACCGCGGTGCTGTCGAACGTGCAATACGTGATCACCCTCGACACGGATACACAATTGCCTCGCGATGCGGCGCGGCAGTTTGTGGGCACGATGGCGCATCCGCTGAATCGTCCGCGATACGACGAACAGCAGCAGCGGGTCTGCGAAGGATATGGCATCCTGCAACCACGCGTCGCCGTGAGCCTACCGGGCACGAGCCGATCGCACTATGCCCGACTCAACGGGAGTGAGCCAGGTATCGATCCCTATACGCGCGCCGTCTCCGATGTCTACCAGGACCTGTTCGGTGAAGGCTCGTTCATCGGCAAGGGGATCTATGAGGTGGACGCGTTCGAGCGCGCCCTCGCAGGCCGCTGGCCCGAGAACCGGATTCTCAGCCACGATCTGCTGGAAGGATGCTACGCGCGATCGGGGCTGTTGAGCGATGTGCACTTATACGAGGAGAATCCCTCTGGCTACAGCGTGGATATGAGCCGACGTCACCGCTGGATCCGTGGAGATTGGCAGCTTGCGGGGTGGCTCCTGCCGCGCGTCCCCGGTCCCGGAGGGCGGCGCCAGAAGAATCCACTCTCCGGACTGTCTCGCTGGAAGCTCTTCGACAACCTTCGGCGAAGTCTCGTCCCGTCGGCATTGACGTGCCTATTGCTGCTCGGCTGGACGGTCATCACCCCGTTCTGGTTATGGACCCTGTCGGTGATCGGCATCGTCCTGATTCCTCCCATACTCGCCGCGATTCTCGATCTGTTTCAGAAGCCGGAGGATCTGTTGCCGGAGCAGCATGCCGCCACCACGCTCCGCACGGCAGGCCGCCACGTCCTTCAGACGGTCTTGACGATCGCATTTCTCCCCTACGAGGCGTTTGTCAGTGTGGATGCGATTGTGCGCACGATCTATCGAATGGCGGTCACACAGACACGACTGCTGGTGTGGCGCCCGTCAAGTCACCCGGATCTCGATCGCCGCACAGACCTTGTCGCCTACTGTCGGATGATGTGGATCGGGCCCGTTCTTGCCACGATCGCAGTGGTGTACCTGGTGCTGTCGGAGCCGGTCGTCTTCAGCGTCGCGATGCCCATCCTGAGTCTCTGGTTCACCTCCCCTGCGATCGCGTGGTTCATCAGCCAACCGATCGCCCGGCGCGACGCGAATCTGACGGCCGACCAGACGATCTTTCTCCGGAAGCTCGCCCGAAAGACCTGGGCCTTCTTCGAGAAGTTCGTCGGGGCGGGCGATCATTGGCTGCCGCCGGACAATTATCAGGAACATCCCGTGGCCGTCGTCGCGCATCGCACGTCGCCGACCAATATGGGCCTCGCGCTGCTCGCGAATTTGTCCGCATACGACTTCGGCTATCTGTCGGCCGGACAACTCATCGAACGCACGTCGAACGCGCTCCACACGATGAAAGCGTTGGAGCGGCATCGGGGGCACTTTTACAACTGGTACGACACGCAATCGCTGAAACCGTTGCTGCCGACCTATGTATCGACGGTGGACAGCGGAAACCTTGCAGGCCATTTGCTGACGCTTCGGCCTGGTCTGCTCGCACTCCCCGATCAGAAAATTCTGGGGTCGCGATTCTTCGACGGGCTCAGCGACACAGTCAGGATCCTCGAAGATACGCTCGGGGGAGCCATTCCGGTCCAACTTGCGCACTTTCAGCAGCAACTGGATGCTGCCCGCGAAACCCGGCCAACAACGCTGACGACGGCGTGGCTCTGCCTCGACCGGCTGGCGAAGACCGCCGAGGAGATACGCTCGAACGTGAAGGCGTTCCCCGAGAGCCAGGCGGCCTGGTGGGCGCACGCCCTCGCTCGGCAATGCCAAGACGCTCTCGCGGATCTCATGTTTCTCGCTCCATGGGCCTTGCTGTCAGGCTCACAGAACAGGTTTATTGAATGTGGCGACATCGACGAGATCCCCACATTGCGAGAATTGGCGCGCCTGGACGAGATCTGCCTGCCGGCCATCGAACATCGAATGAAGCTGGAGCCGACGCCGACGCATGAGGGGAATGCCTGGGTTGAGCGTCTGTACGCACTCATTGCGAAGGCGAGCCAGCGCGCGCGAGAACGAATCGCGTCGGTCGAAGCCCTGGCGCGTCAAGCCGGTCACTTCGCGAATGTGGATTACGATTTCCTGTTCGACAAGGGCTGTCATTTGCTCGCGATCGGCTACAACGTCGGCGAGCGCAGGCGGGATTCGAGTTACTACGATCTGCTGGCGTCAGAAGCGAGATTGTGCAGTTTCGTGGCGATTGCCCAGGGACAACTGCCGCAAGAAAGCTGGTTTGCGCTCGGACGTCTTCTCACGACCGCCGGTGGAGAGACCGTACTGATCTCGTGGAGCGGGTCGATGTTCGAGTACCTCATGCCGCTCTTGGTGATGCCGACCTACGAGAACACCCTTCTCGATCAAACCTGCAAGGCGGCGGTGGCGAGACAGATTGAGCATGGCAGGCAACGCAGCGTCCCGTGGGGCATTTCGGAATCCGGCTACAACATGATCGACGTGCATCTCAACTACCAATATCGCGCGTTCGGCGTGCCCGGGCTGGGACTCAAACGCGGGCTGGCCGACGATGTCGTCATTGCACCCTATGCCTCGGCGCTCGCGCTGATGGTAGCGCCCGAGGAGGCATGCCTGAATTTGCAGCGCCTCGCGGCCGAAGGAGTTGAAGGGCCATGCGGGATGTACGAAGCGATCGACTATACGCCGTCCCGGCTCCCGCGCGGGCAATCGAGTGTCGTGGTTCGATCGTACATGGCCCATCACGAAGGCATGAGCTTGCTGTCTTTGGCCTATCTGCTGCTGGACCGTCCGATGCAGAAACGATTCGAGTCGGATCCCATGTTTCAGGCGACCACGCTGCTGCTTCAAGAGCGGATTCCAAAGGCCACGGCATTGTATTCGCCGACGGTCGAGCTGTCCGACATCCAGACGGCCGCCAGTGGATGGGAGACCCCGGTGCGCCGATTCAGCAGTCCGCACACGCCGATTCCGGAAGTCCACTTATTGTCGAACGGCCGATATCACGTGATGATCACGAATGCGGGGGGCGGCTATAGCCGTTGGAAGGATCTCGCCGTGACACGCTGGCGAGAAGATAGTACCTGCGACAACTGGGGGACGTTCTGTTACGTCCGCGATGTGACGAGCGGAGAGGTCTGGTCCACGACCTATCAGCCGACTCTGACGCCACCGAAGTCCTACGAAGTCATCTTTTCCGAGGGACGGGCTGAGTTTCGCCGGCGGGACCACGATGTCGAGACGTATACCGAAATCGTGGTGTCTCCGGAAGACGACATCGAATTACGTCGAACCCGCATCACCAACGGGTCAAGGGCCCGACGAACGATCGAGATCACGAGTTACGCAGAAGTCGTGCTCGCCTCACCTGCGGCAGACGAGCTGCATCCGGCGTTCAGCAATCTGTTTGTGCAGACCGAGATCGTTCGCGAACAGCAAGCGATTCTCTGTACGCGCAGGCCCCGTTCCGTCGACGAACACTCGCCATGGATGTGTCATCTCATGTCCGTGCATGGAGCAGATGTCGGCACGATGTCCTACGAGACGGACCGCCTCCAGTTCATCGGCCGCGGCCACACCGCCGCCGATCCGCAAGCCATGGGCGCATCCGGCGCGCGACAAGGGGTGGCGGCGCTGTCCGGCAGCGAGGGCTCCGTGCTCGATCCGATTGTCGCCATCCGGTGCCGGATGACGCTCGATCCTGAAGAATCGGTCACGATCGATCTGGTGACCGGCATCGGCGACACCCGCGACATCTGTCTGGGCTTGGCCGAGAAATACCACGATCGGCGACTGGCCGACCGTGTCTTCGATCTGGCCTGGACCCATAATCAGGTGGTCATGCGGCAGTTGAATGCCACCGAGGCCGATGCGCAACTCTATGGCTGCTTGGCCAACTCTATCCTCTATGCCAATTCTTCCCTGCGAGCCGACCCGAGCGATCTGATCAAGAACCGCCGCGGGCAATCCGGGCTCTGGGGCCACGCGATTTCAGGCGATTTGCCGATTGTGCTGTTGCAGATCGGCAATCCCGCTAATATCGATCTGGTGCGCCAGCTCGTACAGGCCCACGCCTATTGGCGCTCGAAGGGGGTAGCCGTGGACCTGGTGATCTGGAATGAAGACCACACCGGGTACCGGCAAGTCCTTCACGAACAGATCATGGGGCTGATCGCCTCGGGTCTCGAAGCCCAGGTGATGGATCGACCGGGCGGCATCTTCGTCCGTCCTATCGACCAGATCTCGAACGAAGACCGCATTCTGCTGCAATCGGTCGCCCGTGTCATTCTCACCGACAATCTGGGATCGCTTGCGGACCAGATCACCCGTCGCGTCCATACGGACGTCACGGTGCCGCGCCTGATACCAACCCGAACCCGCCGAACCGAACCCGTGCCATCCGCTGCGGTGCCACGTCACGATCTCATGTTCTTCAACGGGCTGGGAGGGTTCACACCCGATGGCCGCGAGTATGTCGTCACGACCGCGCACGGACATGTCACCCCGGCACCATGGGTGAACGTGCTGGCGAATCCGCATTTCGGCACCGTCATCTCGGAAAGCGGCCAGGCCTACACGTGGTATGAGAACGCCCACGAATTCCGCCTCACTCCGTGGCACAACGACCCGGTGAGCGATGCGAGCGGAGAAGCGTTCTACCTCCGTGACGAAGAGCGGGGCCACTTCTGGTCCCCCACGCCGCTGCCCAGCCGAGGGGCGACACCGTACGTCAGCCGGCACGGCTTCGGGTATAGCGTCTTCGAGCATACGGAGCGCGGCATCCGCTCGGAGTTATGGGTATACGTGGCCCTGGATGCGCCGATCAAGTTCACGGTCTTAAAAGTAAGGAACGAGTCAGGCCGGGCGCGCAAACTGTCCGCGACGGGTTATATGGAATGGGTGCTGGGAGATCTGCGGCCAAAATCGGCGATGCACATCGTGACCGAACTGGACGCGAAGAGCGGCGCGATCTTCGCGAGGAATCCCTATCACCCGGAGTTCGGCGGGAAGATGGCGTTCTTTGACGTGGACGAGACGGCTCGAACCGTCAGTGGAGATCGGACTGAATGTATCGGGCGCAACGGTTCGCTGCGCAACCCGGCAGCGATGGCGTCGTCCGGGCTCTCGGGCAACGTGGGGGCCGGTCTCGATCCCTGCGCCGCGATCCACGTTCCATTCGAACTGGCCGACGGAGAAGAGCGTGAGATCATCTTTATGGCTGGCGTCGGGCGAGATGCGGAGGACGCAGGAAATCTGATCCATCGCTTCCGGGGGTCTGCGGCTGCGAGGGGCGCCCTCGAAGCGGTGTGGCAATACTGGACGCACGCGCTCGGCGCCGTGCAGGTGGAGACTCCGGACCAATCACTGAACGTGCTGACCAACGGCTGGCTGATGTACCAAACGCTCGCATGCCGTCTATGGGCGCGGAGCGGATACTATCAATCGGGGGGCGCCTTCGGGTTCCGCGATCAATTGCAAGATGCCATGGCGCTCATCCATACCGAGCCGCGCCTTGTGCGCGAGCATCTTCTACGGTCCGCAGCCCGGCAGTTTCAGGAAGGCGATGTCCAGCATTGGTGGCATCCCCCCACAGGCCGGGGTGTGCGTACACGCTGTTCGGACGATTACCTCTGGCTGCCGTTGGCGGCATGCCGATATGTGCTGAGCACAGGGGATACCGGGGTCTTGGATGAACCCATCCACTTCATCGAAGGCCGTCCGGTCAATCAGGAGGAGGATTCGTATTACGACCTGCCGGGCCGATCTGAACAGACGGCCAGTTTGTACGAACATTGCGTGCAAGCCATTCTGAAAGGCCTCACACGCGGTGAGCACGGCCTCCCATTCATTGGATCCGGTGACTGGAACGACGGTATGGACATGGTCGGCAAACAGGGCAGAGGCGAGAGCATCTGGTTGGGATTTTTCCTGTACGACGTGCTCATGCAGTTTACAAAGGTGGCACGCCTGCGTGGCGACCTCTCCTTTGCGCAACGTTGCCAGGAGGAGGCGCATGACCTGCGCCAGCATCTCGAGCAGCATGGCTGGGACGGAGAATGGTATCGCCGTGCATACTTTGACGATGGCTCGCCTCTTGGGTCGGCGAGCAACCCTGAATGCCAGATCGATTCGATTGCACAAAGCTGGTCGGTTCTCTCCGGGGCGGGGGATGCTGCGCGCTCGCGCATGGCTATGGAGTCGATGGATCGGCGCCTCGTTCGCCGGGATGCTGCGCTGATCCAACTGTTGGACCCGCCGTTCGACAAGTCGACGTTGAATCCTGGCTACATCAAAGGGTATGTCCCGGGGGTGCGAGAAAATGGCGGGCAGTATACGCATGCGGCGATCTGGGCGGCGATGGCGTTCGCCGCATTGGGAGACGGACGGCGCGCGTGGGAACTGTTGTCCATGATCAACCCGATCAACCATGCGAAGTCTCCGGAGGGGACCGCGACCTATAAAGTAGAACCCTATGTGGTCGCAGCCGACGTCTATGCGGTCTCGCCGCACACCGGCCGCGGAGGATGGACCTGGTACACGGGCTCGGCCGGCTGGATGTACCGGCTCATTGTCGAATCACTTCTCGGGGTGAGGCTGGACGTAGACAAGTTATACGTGGCTCCCTGTCTTCCTGCGGATTGGAAAGGGTTCACGCTGCACTACCGATATCGGGACACGCGCTACCATATCACCGTCTCGCAAGTAATGGCCGGGACCGGTGTGACGAGCGTGACGGTCGATGGCGTCGAGCAATTAGATCAGGCGGTTCCTCTTGTGGACGATCGGCAGGAACATTCGGTTGAGGTCACAGTACAGGCCGCGGGCAGTTAACGGAGAAGGATAGGCCGCAATTCATGACATGGCTCAACACGAAACGATATCGAGCAGACCACGCGCTGTCTTCTCGACATACCAAGACCAGCGTCTGACATGCTCCCTCTCCGTCACCCTCAGCGCGAAGGAGGCGGCACCATGCCGACTTGCTGAAGCGCCAGGCGGTCTCAAGACTCCACACATCGCCAGTCTTAGCGGAAGCGGGAAATCTCGATAGCCGTGAAGCGCAAGGACTGGCCGGTCTCTCGCCTGTATGTGGCCTAGGGAGCTGCATGAGACTGACCAGATGAACCAGATCAGTGCTCATCCATCCCGCCCGCCTCGCGTGCCAACATGTCTGAAAGAGTGAAGCCTCCAATCCCATTCGAGTCGCACAATCGGTATGCGCGCCAAGTTGCGATCGGATTCATCCTCCCTATCTGAGCAGTTTTGACCAGACTGCTGCCGGTCTTCTCGCCATAGTCACCTTGTATGGAGAGGATCATGAAGGATGGGGCCGTAATGCTGGGGAAGCGGCTCAACTGAATTGATGCCATTCACGAGAAATGAACGAACGACCTCACGATGAAAGAGAGGGGCTGAACAAAGGGGAACAACACATTAATGCCACCGAACCAATCCGCCACCTCATGGCATCCCGCTGCTCCTGCGCTGTGCCTGGCCCTCGTCCTGGCAGGCCGCCGGAAGGACTGCTCCCAGCCGCTGCACGGATCACCGGGCACGTCGGCGAACGGAACATGGCGGCCACGTTGATGCAGCGGATGTAACGTTGCGAGCCGCCGTTCGTGGAAGCCGACCGAGGATGACGCGAATACCTTGGCGACGTCTAATCGAAACACTTGAAACCGGGGCACCCCACGAGAGGAGAAGGCATCGTGAAAGCAACGACATCGACACCGGTACAACCTGGAACAACAGCGCCTCACACCCCCCGACAGGAAGGCATCATCAAAGAAGCCATCGGTCTGACGGATGTGAAGACGCTCCGCGCTCGGGCACGACAAGGGATTGAAGACGGCGCCATGACCGCGGGGTACAAGGCCAAAGCCGAGGCGGTGATCACACTGCTGAATGCCGCCCTCGCCACCGAACTCGTGTGCGTCCTGCGCTATAAGCGCCATTACTTCATGGCCACCGGCCTCAGTTCTCTCAGCGTGAAGGGCGAGTTTCTCCAGCATGCCACCGAGGAACAAGTCCATGCCGATCAATTGGCCGAACGCATTGTCCAGCTGGGGGGGAGCCGAATCTGTCCCCGGAAGGGATGCTGAGCCGGAGCCACTCGGAGTATGTCGAAGGCGCGTCCTTGGTGGAGATGATCACCGAAGACCTGATTGCCGAACGGATCGCGATCGACAGCTATCGGGAAATGATCATTTATGTCGGCACGGATGATCCCACGACGCGGAAAGTCTTGGAGGGGATCCTGGCGCAAGAAGAAGAGCATGCCGAGGACCTGGCCAGTCTCCTGAAGGAGTTGGGCCCGTAAGCGCATGCTCGTAATCGAGGGTGTGAATCGGCAGAGGAAGAGAGGGCATTATGGGAAAAGGGTTCATCCTTTGGCTGCTCGGCGTGCCGGTCACGTTAATTGTCGTCCTCTGGGCTTTCGGGATCCTTCGATAAGACGCATTCGGAAAACCTGCTGGTCTAGCAGGAGTCTGATAGCGGAAGAGGAGTGTATATGGTTGTCGAGATCGCCCTCTGTGTGGGGGCAGGGGCGTTGGCGGTGGTGGCCGGCTTGCTGGTTCCGCTGTTGATACAACTCAGGAAACCGGTGGCGGAATCGGAGTACCTATTGGTTCGCATGAACGCCGAGCTGCCGTTGTTGCTCAAGGAGATGCGGGCGGCGACAGAGAATCTGAACAGGCTCGTCGAGCAGGCGCGGGGTGGGGTCGAGCATGCGGCGGTGCTGCTGCATGCAGCGGGGAGACTGGGCGACACCGTGCAACGGGTCCAGGAGACGGTGCAGGGGACGAGCCGCTCGTTCCTGGTCACCCTGGTTAGCATGGTGGCGGGGTTCAAGGCCACGACGGGCGTCGTCAAAACACACATTCACCGAGAAGGAGGGACAATCAATGGAAAATGACAGAGGGTGTTCTTTGGGAGCGGTGGGATTGGCATTTCTGACCGGAGGGTTGGCGGGCGCCGCGGTGGCGCTGTTGTTGGCGCCGCAGCCGGGTCGTGAGTCACGGGAGCAGGTGCGCGGGTATGCGCGGCGAGCAGAAGAACAAGTCCATGAGCTGGCCGATAAGGCCACCGAGTTCATGGACCAGGCGGTGGACAAGGGACACGAGTTCGTCCAGGAGAAAAAGATGGTCTTGGCCGAAGCAGTCGAGGCCGGGCGTGCTGCTATGTCACGGGAGCGTGAGCGGCTGTCTGGCGAGAAGACGGTCTGACGGCGGAGTGCAACGTCACGGATAATAGGCCGAGGGGCGAACGCGTGAAAAGGAGAAACGAGATGATTACCATTGTGATCGTCGTGCTGGTGTTGATGCTCGTTGGCGTCCTGCCAACCTGGCCGCACAGCGCGAGTTGGGGATATTACCCAAGCGGGGGACTGAGTATAGTCCTTCTGGTCCTGGTCATCCTGGCCCTGACCGGCCGCCTCGGGCGGTCGGAGCGCTGAGTGACTGGTGAAGACTCGTCGAACCCTCGCACGGCGTCCCAGTCCGGTGGACCGGAACTGGCGCCGAGCGGAAGCAGCAGGCTGTGCGACCTCATGTGAAGGATATGACCATGGAAACCATCGCGATTCTCAGCATTACGCTCATCATCACACTCATGCTCGGCGTCGTGGCTTTCGCCTACAAGGCACCCCCGATACTATCGGTAAAAAGGTGATTGATCTCGGCCCTCCCCAAGCTACGGTCGACATTAAGCAGACCATTCCGCTGACGCCCCTTGTCGGGGGATTGGCGCTAGCCGGCGGCATTGGATTGCTGATCATGGGAGTCAGAAGAGCGTAGCAAGGCGACGATCGTTTGGCCAGCCATGGTTCACGTCATGGGGTCAGTCTTGATGCACAGGGCATTGTGGCGGGATATGGTGGGTTTCGTCTTGGATGTGTCGGCGCATGGTTGGTTCGGTGACACGCATGAGAACTGGAGGGGAGAGACCGTGAAGACCGTACTACTGTTTGCAAGTGTCCTGATGAGCTTGGCTCTGTTGATCGGTTGTGCAGACAGCACTGAGCAACGGCTGAGGCCGATGCAGAATGAGTTGGAGCGGGTGCTTCACACAGCAGTGCGCGATGGTGACATCAGGATGCAACGGACCAGCGACCATCTGACCGTCGTGATTGCTGAACGGTTGCTCTTCGATGCCGGGAGCTATGAGCTCAAGCCGGGTGGCATCGAAGTGTTGCAACAGATGGGCGTGCTCTTGAAGACGGCTCCTTTCAAGGAAATCCGAGTGGCTGGGCACGCTGACAAGGCCTCGGCCGCTGATGGCTCCAACCAGTATTTCGAGAAGTTGGTCTTATCCAAAGCACGAGCGACACAAACGGTACGTGTGCTGAAGGGGGACGGAGAGAATTCGCAGAGCTTTATTGTCGAATGGTATGGCGACATCCGGCCGATCGCGAGCAATGAGACGGAAGACGGACGGCAACTGAATCGACGCGTCGAGGTTGTGCTGTACGCAGGAATATGACCGGATAACCCCATGAGCGCACTGTAGCGGTCAGGAGCCAGTCGTTATGATGCAGAATCTGGACATGACATCCACTTTCTTGTTGTTGAGCGCCGTCGCCGGCGTCGCCGCGATCTATTATTCATTCGGGATTGCCCCTCAATGGTTGGGACGATGGAAATGTGCCACCAACAGTACGATCCGCAGGGCGGTCGTGCCCGATTCGTCTCTCGACGGGCACATCGCCACCCAATGGACTGAAGGCCGCCTGCGGTTGGACTTCCTTCTGGCGCTGATCAAAAAGCTTGGGGTCTCGTTAGAGCAGGAAGTGGAGACGCTGCGCCGGCTCGATCATGCCGATCCCCCCCTCTATGAACGCGAAGCCCGCAAGATGGTCGAGCCCTCCCTGCGGCGCTTCACCTTCGATCGACATCTGCGGGATGAATGCCTCACGCTGATCCCTTTCCTGGAGTTCTGTGCCCATGATCTTGCGAAATCTCAGGGCCTCGACATGACGCAAAAATTGAGCGTCCTCGCCGAGATCCAAGCCGCCATCAAGTCAGTTGATCGCGGCTGATAGGCGGAGAGGCACGATCACAGGGTTCTTCTCCATTATCATCCGCATGATCGTCGCGCAGGGGCACGGTCTCGTGGCGCTGCCTCATCAATTCTGCCAACCTGAGCAGTTTTGACCAGCCTGCCATCTATCCAGAGGCATAACCTCTAGCCTGTCACGCGCCGTCAAGTCCTCGCCGATCATCATGGCATGAGCGTGAATGTTGTGGCTGTCAGGATAGGCCCGATGGAAATCCAGTCCGTCGTGTGGCAGACGATCCTCGTGCCGGGGCATCGTATGGTGTATGAACACTGTTCTCAACTTTCTTGATCGGCGTGCGATGCATGTGTCTTCAGTACGTTTCACAGGAGATTCTGTCATGAATATCACACTTGCAGTCGCGTTGTTCTCATTCCTGTTTCTTGGCTCGCCTGTCTACGCACAAATATCCCCACAAAGCCGTTGTCTAGACTGTCTCGAAGCAGCTCGGAACCAGTTGAAACAATGTCTCGATAGTGCCATTAGCCAAGAGGATAAGAAGTCCTGTGCGGAGAGACAAGAGGCTCATGCGAAGGTCTGCGAGAAGGGTGAATGTGAGATTGAAAGAGCCAAGAATACGAATAGAAATGACATTTCCCCACAGAAGAAATAGCGGGTCCGTGAGATGAGAGCGGGAGGCTCGCACACCACATACGCTCGTTCTTAAGAAGTGTCAGCGTGGTGATGGGAGACACTCCTGCATCGTGACCTCGCGCTCGAGACCTCCTTTCCTGACGCGAAGCAAGAGATCACGGTGCCATTGAGGGACGTTGAGATTGGGGAACACATGGCCAGTTACGTGCAAGACTCGAATAAGCCCTCGTGGTAGGCCAGGTTGAGTCTGACTATCCGTCACAAGCGGTCGCACATGATCTAGCGTCACGCATATCAGGCCTTGCTCAGGAACATCGGTACAAACTATGTCTATTGGAAGAACGGGCTTGCATGAACGTGCGCCAGTCTCGTCCCGTGCTATTCCATTGCGCTATTTAATTGGTCAGGGGCATCCAGTAGTTGATCCATGCCCGGTCCACGAAGGCCGGTTCGGCAACGCGCCGGGGGTGAGCAGGTGTCAGCATGCAGGCGAATTCCTTTGGGCGCTCCTCACCAGTGCCGTCGTCCTCGCCCTCGTGACGCCGAGTGGGGGCTTTGCGCAGGAGCGCACCTCCACCGACGAGCTCACACAGCCGGCAGCGCCGCAGGCTGTTCCCGTCGGTCCGCCGGCCCCCGAGGGGCAAAAGCAGCTTCTGAACTGGGAGACGGGGGCCGGCAGGAGCTACATCATCCCGGCCTTCGAGGTCACTGGGTACCTTTTTCTGCTGAATCAGTTCGACCGGCACTTCGTCGAGCCGAATAGCGTCTACCGTACCGGCACCAAGTCCTTCCAGACGAATTTGACCGATTCCAAATGGGTGATCGACGAGGACCCATTCGCCACAAATCAGTTTCTGCATCCCTATGGGGGGTCGATCTATTTATTATGGATTAGCGCGATCAACCGGCCTCAACTTCTGGGAATCGTTCGGGTATTCAACCGCCGGCAGCGTTCTCTGGGAGCTGGGGGGCGAGACCGGGGCGCCCTCCATCAATGACCAGATCACGACCCCTATTGCTGGAAGTTTCTTAGGGGAACCACTCTTCCGGATGGCCAGCCTGTTGCTCGAAAATGACGGCGGTCGGCCCGGGTTCTGGCGAGAGCTGGGCGCGGCGGCGCTCTCGCCGCCCACCGGCCTCAACCGCCTCCTCTTCGGCAACCGGTTCGACGCCGTGTTTCCGAGCCACAACCCGGCTATCTCCACACGGTTACAGCTCGGCACGAGCGTAAATACGATTTTGAGCGGTCCAGGTATCGTCTCTCGCTTCAGAGAGAATGAGGCAACATTAGACTTCCAACTGGCCTACGGGCTGCCCGGAAAGCCCGGCTATAGCTACACACGCCCGTTCGATTACTTCAACTTTCAATTCACCGCTTCCACCGCCAACACCTTCGAGAACATCATCATCCGAGGCCTCCTTGCAGGAGCGCCGTACGGCGTAGGGGACTCCTATCGCGGGGTGTGGGGCCTTTACGGGACCTACGACTACATCGCGCCACAGGTCTTCCGCGTCTCGAGCACGGCCCTCAACCTCGGTACCACCGCTCAGTGGTGGTTTTCGCACGCGGTAGCGCTCCAGGGCACGGCCCTCGGCGGCGTCGGTTACGGTGCGGCCGGTACCATTCACGGCTCTGGTGAACGCGACTATCACTATGGGGCTACGCCGCAAGCGCTCCTCGAGCTCCGCCTCATCCTCGGCGACAGGGCCATGCTCAATGTAACCGCACAGGAGTACTATATCAGCGGCGAGGGATCCACCGAGCATCGGGGATCAGAGACCATCGCCCGCGGGACGGCGTCGTTCACCGTGCGCGTGTACGACCGCCATGCCATCGCGCTCAAATACGTCGCATCGTCACGGGATGCGCAGTATCCCGACCTGGCCGACAGGCACCAGACGATAGGAACTGCCACCATTGCCTACACCTTCCTCGGAAGCACCGGATTCGGCGCCGTCGAATGGCGTTAGGACGCCGGGTGGCGCTGGATGGATGCACGAGACTGGCGGGAAAGGCGAGACATTTGGAACCAGCGGTTGCGCGTTGCGCACGTGAGAGGCAGGCAGACTGTTTCAGCATCATGCAAGTGACAAGGCATCGTGTTGTGTATCAGTGCCGATTTCAAGCTTTTTGCCCTCCATGCGCGTAGGCGGGACCGTGGAAATAAAGTGAAACCACGCATCAACCTGTGATGTGAACGATGTAGAGTGATCGCTGACGTATCGAGAGCGACTTGGTCTGCCGATGCGAAAGACCATCGACACGGAGATTGAATATACTGTGCGGCCGCATTGTTCGACCTCCAGTACCGTTTGAAACTTGCCATTAGGCGAGGCTCATCGACGTGCAGTGAATGTATCAATTAATGTTATCAAGGGGGGGGTAATGCGATGAACATCACACTCGGTCGCGTTGTTCACAATCCTGCTGCGTGGCACTTCTGCATTCGCACAAAACCCTTGCGCAGACTGTCTCAAAACATCTCAGGAACAACTGAAGCAATGCCTCGGTAATGCCATTAGCCAAGAGGACAAGAAGTCTTGTGCGGAGAGACAGCAGGCTAAATCGAAAGTCTGTGAGAACGGTGAGTGCGAGATTGAAAGAGCCAAGAATACGAATAAAAATGATGTCCTCCCACAGAAAAAATAGAGGGTCCGAGAGGTGAGAATGTGGGGCTCGCTCGGCACAGACACTCTTCCTCGAGAAATGTCCGCGTGGTCGCCCCCTGATTGACTCCCCCAAGACTTTTCTCGCAAAAGTCAGCGAGGGAAAAACTGACCTTCCCCCAATTCCGTGGACACCTGGTTAAGCCACAGCTGTCCTCGCTTCGAACTCGGCCGGGGAGTCATAGCTAAGGGTCGAGTGCCGGCGCTTCCGATTATAAAACACCTCAATGTATTCAAAGATATCCTGTGTCGCGTCT
>CAMDRK010000013.1 GCA_945906715.1 Nitrospira lenta | reverse complement strand
AAGAACGCGTCGAGCGAGGCACGAAAGGCCGGGGAATGGATCGAGCGTGAGAGCGGAGAAGTTTCCCACTCTTCATACACACGCTCATGGCAGCGTTTGCACTTGCTGGAAGTTGGGAAGGCCTGTTCGATAGTACTCTGCGACAAAGCGGCTTCTTGCGCAACAGGGCCTCGGTCGAACCAGGGAGCAAGACACACCACCACCACGGCGATCACTACACCAATTCCAATTTTCACACGGCTCGACTTTCGCACCATCATGCTGTCCTTCTGCTTCAACTTCTTAGATGGTACCGATGTCAAAATAGCCGCAGGATGCTCAAAAAGGCCGTCCAGCAAGGCCTCAGGCGAATCGAAACCGGAGGCGTACCCTCAGGGGTACGTTGAGGATTTCGATGAGTCGAGAACGCCGCTGGTGGCCTTTTCCAGCATCCTGCTAAAGGCTTTTGACCCGGTACGTCAAGAGCCGTGGCTGCGTATACTCATTGAAAATCATATTCGCATTCTCCCGCTCTTTGTCGGTCGCCAAGGTAGCGAGATACTTATCCTTGAGCGCCGGTTCTGGCATCGGAATCAACGCATAGTTCAACACCGCTTCAATCGAAGCAGCAGTCGATCCTGGCGGGATCGCAAGGGAGAACGGAACTTTCCGCGTATGGCCTCCCTTGATGAAGGGATCGGGAATCGGGCCCCGGAGAATTTTGTCGTAGGGCAAGCCGAACTGCTTGGTTTCTTCCTTTAGTATCCTGCCCTGCTCATCCTTGGCGGTCAGGATCAGGTAGAACTGTTTGAGCACCGGGTCACCGTCTGGAAAGCTGTGAGGGAGGCTGCCGATCCTCACCAGCGCCGTCCCCTCCACGGCAGAAGCAGATTTGGCAGTCTCAAGATCCACACGGGGCATCCATTCGGCCTGTACGTTGCGATTCTTGATAAGGGCGCCGGGAACCACCACACCGCGAAACCAGTGCCGGCCAATTGCGCGGGTCATGGCGCCGCGCTTCGAAATAGAACTACCGGTCGAGGGTTCCATGTGGCAGTCTTGGCAAATCGTTCCCTGCAAGATCTCACCGGCCAGATCTTTCTGCGTCACATCTTTCACTTTATCGAAATGGCAGGAGGCGCAATAGTTCGAGCCACGGAACAGTTCAGATTGCGTGGCAGGGTGAACGAGGTTTTCCTCCGGATTCGCATAGGGCCCATAGATCATCTTGCCCGGCTCGATCTTGAACGAAGGCGGAGAGTCGGCGGTCTGCTTAGTCTGCTTGATCAAATGGCAAGAGGCGCAGCCAATGCCTTCCACTTGCGGCTTGCCGGACAATACCTGGGCGACAATCTTGTCGACATGTTGCGGAAACACGGTGGTCGACGGCGCATGACAGGAGAGACAGCGACGGCGCTCATCGGCCGTTGGATTGCTCTGCAGCCAGACGCCCAATACCGTGCGGAAGACCGGTGACTCCAGCGACGTACCATGCATGAGCGCCGCATCGACTCGGCCAAACGTTTTGAGATCCGGCGTCTGTTCTCGCACGCCTTTCCACTCTTCATAGTGCCGATCGTGGCATTGCTTACAGTCTTCCGAACGAACGAAGATCTTTTCAATCTCTGCCACCCAGTCGGCCTGAACCTCTGCCTTTTGCGCAATGGCAGAACCATGATACAGGCTGATGTTCCCTGCAAAAAGCAGGAAGAAGAGCCCTGCGGCAATGTGCTGTGCATACCTGCTGCGTCGTAACATCTTCAATCCCGTTTACAGCCGACGAAATGGAAATTTACCCCCCACCCGACCGGATCTCCTGGATCGGCAGGCTCATAGGTGCCGACGGTAAAGTTACAGGCTTTCATCCCCCGCTTGATCGCTCTCCCGAAATCGATCATGTTTCTGATCTCGGTTTTGTCGATTTCCTTGATGATGGATCGGACCTTGATCCCGGCATTGTCGGCGCGCGAGCTCCCGATCACTTCGAACACCGCGACGCCCTGCGCCCGTTCAAGATTCAATTCTTTTTTGATGGCTTCATCTACATCTCCAACAATCACGCCGAATTCTTCACCCAATCGCGAGGCTTCATCCACAGTCATCGGCTCCTGGCTCGCCGCGCTCACCAACGCCAGCATGAGACCCGGCAAGGTTCCCAGACAGAGGGACAGACATAAGAAAAAAGCCCTTCCACTCCGAAGGGCCTTTGTATGTGCGCTGACCAAACTACTTCGAGCCTCCTTCAACGTTCATGCCTCTCAGGAAAATTGCTCCTGCAGGATGCTCAAAAAGGCCGTCCAGCAAGGCCGCAGGCGAATCGAAACCGGAGGCGTACCCTCAGGGGTACGTTGAGGATTTCGATGAGTCGAGAACGCCGCTGGCGGGTTTTTTCAGCATCCTGTTACAGCATCCTGCTTAGAGTTTCACAACTGGGTCGATAATAAGCTGAAACCAGGGCGCGACGGCTTTCTGTCCGTTCCGCTCTTTGTTCTCACCGTTCCATACGGCAAACGACACGGTTTGCATCCGGCCGGGAATCAACTTGGCTTCGTTCTCTAGTTCTTCACTCACCAAGGGTCTGCTCATGACGACATGCCACACTCCGTCTTTCCATGCAGCCTGCCCTTGAACCCGACCCTGCTTCTCTTTGGTCGTCAGGGTGCTAAAGCCCCCGCCGATGAGATCCTCGACAGAAGAGACCCGGCGCGGAATAACTTCAAATGTCCGCACACCGTCGCGAGGTTTCTCGGAGGTCTTGGCGGCCCGGCGATCGATATCGCTCTGCCAATCGGCCTTCCAATGCCAGATATTGATGTAGTGATCGAGCTGGCCCATACAAAAGAACGAGGGAGCATCGCCGAGCGGCAATCCGATCGCGACGCCGTCGCGAAAAGTCCCCGGAGTCAAACGGTCGTTCTTTGTGTTGTCCTGCCATTCAAGCAGAAAGGCGATCTCAGTACCGTTGTGGAGCGACCGCACGGTCAAAGCTCGCGCGCTCGGCTCCGGCCAAACCGGCCTGGTAATAATCTGCCCGCTCAACGGAAGCGTCATCGGCGAGACCTTGGCCCAGGCGACATCCTCTGGCCCCGTCGGCAACGGCCCCTCGACAAGGCGCGCACGAATCATCATCCCCTCGGAACTGACGAGAGGCACGCCGAATCCGACCAAGACACCGGCGACAACAAGAATAGAGAGAAATAGAAGAAGCACCGGGCGGGGAGAAATCTTCGTCGTCTTACGCACTATGCAAGACCCTCGGGTGACCGCACGAGCAGATCGTGATGGGCTCAGACTACCATACAGGCCGAGCGAGGCCAACCCGACTACAGGCGAATCGCTACCAGAGTTTCACGCGGCGAATCTTGTTTTCGCCCCGTTCGCAGATATAGAGATAGCCCTGGGAGTCCAGTGAGAGTCCGACTGGAGAATTGACGACGGCCTCTACTCCGAGGAGTCCGTCTCCATGTTTCACTGTCCCCGCCGATTCTTTCGCCACGAAACGCGCGGCGCCGCAGCCACCCATATTCTTGTCTTCGTAACCGCTGTCTCCATTACCAGCCACCGTCGTGATCAGGCCAGTCGTCACGTCCACCTTGCGCACGCGATGATTCATCGTGTCGGAGATGTAGAGATTGTCCTCCCGATCAACCACCACCGCTTCCGGCGCATGGAGCATGGCTCTGATCGCCGGTTTGTCGTCGCCGTCGTAACCGTACCGGCACACGCCGGCCACGGTCGAGATAATCCCGCTGTGGTGATCGATGCTACGCACGCGGTTACTGCCTTTGTCGACGAAAATGATATCGCCTTTCCCGTTTACCGTGAGCCCAACGACATCGTAGAGGCAGGCATCGAACGCGGGCTTTCCATCGTCGAGATACATGGACATATCCAGTCCGTCGGAACAAACCGGCATGAGCCATCCATGGTCGTCGCTGAAATCGATGCCAATGGCATCGCCGGAAAGTACTACCAGATTTCTCGCCACGAGTGGCTGCTCGCGGGCCTCATCCTCGGGAGTCCAAGTCCCGGCGACGGTCGTCACCATGCCAGTTTTGGGATCGTAGCGGCGGATTCGGTGCGCCTGAGTGTCAGCGATATACATCACGTCGTCGGGATCAAAGGCGATGGCAGCCGGCCAGGTGAGATTAGTCTCGAGGGCCGCACCATCTCCGTTGAACCCATGCTGCCCTGTGCCGATGATCGTGGTGATGATGCCGGTCTCACGGTCCACTTTCCTGATGCGGTTACTGCCGGAGTCACAGATATAGAGGTCGTTGTGGGAATCGAATGCGACGTCGAGCGGCAAATAGAGCCCTGCTTCTCCACAGAGGCCTTCGTCGCCGCTATAGCAGGTTTCGCCGATGCCGGCGAAGTTATGGAGCGTGCCTTCCCTGAGATTGACCCGCCTGATACGATCGGATCCGGACTCGGCAAAATAAAACCAGGTCTCGTCCTTATCGAGCGCAGCATGATGCGGCAATGGAATCCCGGACTTGACCGCCCGTTTTCCGTCGCCGGTGCTCCGGGCCTTGCCGTTGCCTGCGAAGGTTTCGATATAGCCGGTCGCGAGCTGCAGCTCAACTTCCATATGCCTGTCGCCCTATTCCGGCTGGTTAGCCGCGTGAAACTGAATGAACCGGCGCGGTTGTCTGTTCCACGGGAACCGATGCTTGCACCGTGGGTTGCACCATCGCCTGCTGCGGAGCGGCTGCGGTCTGCTGCTGGGCTGCTGGCTCAATCGCATCCGCTTCCTGTGTGGACTTCTTGAAGCCTTTGATTGCCTTGCCGATTCCTTCTCCCAGCTGCGGCAATTTCCCTGCGCCGAAGACGATCAACACGATGAAGAGGATCAGAATCATCTCTGTAAAGCCAAGACTCCCAAACATGGTGTGTCCCTCCGTATGAATGGGGCAATGAAACTCCCCGCAACAGCCTACTGCGTGGAAGCAGCCGCTTCGGCTACGAAGGCTGGAAGCTGCGGGGTATTAGGCAAAAGAGAATCAGGATGCGCTGCTCTCTTTCGCCCGCTTGGAAAATCGTTCCTTCAACCGCTTGCGCGCCTGCTCGGCCTGTTCGAACATCTTCGCCTTGTCGTAGACGCTGATCAAGTTGTAGTAGGCCAGCGGCTCCTCGGGATTATGCTCAACAGCCTCTTCCATCACCTTGATGGCGAGATCTGTCTTCTTGTGATTCATCGCCAGCTCCATCAGCTTGAAACTGCCCTCCAGATGCTTCGGGTCCAATTCGAGCGTGCGCATATAACACTGGATGGCCATGTCGATGGTATTGTAGTCCGAGACCTGGGGGTTATCGAGTTCGACATAAACCCCGGCAAGATTGTACCAGGTTATGGGGTCGTCCGGCGTTATTTCCACGAGACGTTCATAATACGACTTCGCTTCCATAAACTTCTTTTTGTCGGCATTGACTCGCCCGAGGTTAAAGAGCGCCAGGACGTCGTGGGGGAATATATCGAGCGCATGCTTGAACTCGGTTTCCGCTTCGTCCGTCATGGTCTTCGTCGCGTAAATCGTACCCAGATTCGAGTAGTACATGGCGAGCGACCGATTCATTTCTGTGCGGAGCCCCTCCGCCATCTCAATCGACTTCTTCACCTCGACTAGCGCATCGTCCATTCGCCCTTTGCTAAAGTACAGCTCGCCTAACCGGCAACGGGCCTGAAAATCGTCTGGCTCGATCGCTAGAAGCTTTTCAATCTCGGCGATTTCTTCGTCGGGGTTCAGCGGCTGATCGCCGGGGTCCACGATCGTCTGGCTTTGTTCAGTAGCAGAAACGGTTGGTTCGTTCATATGATTTCCTGTTGTAAAAAGTCTATTAGATGTGTCCGCCAGCCAATGAATCCGGCGTACTGACCACGGGAGCATTCGTTGCCGACGCTGGTTCCTTTGTATCGCGCCGCTGTCGGTCCATGGTCAAAAGCATGGCGCCGAGCACCACCATAAGTGTCAGATTCGAATACAGGAGCGCATACCCCGCAATAAACATCAACCCAAGACCATACCCGGCAAGACGCCCCATATTGAGTAGCTTAATCACCGTATACGACCAGCACAGCAAACCTGTCAGATAGAACGCAAACGGGAGGAAAAACGTGTAGCCCATGCCGAACTGAAAAATCCACCCGATGCCGTCTGCAGCCTTACGAATGTTACTGGCCATCGCAGGGTCATACCGATGGAGCAGGTAATCTAAAAACAGCATCGCTGTAAACACGGATACGGAGGTTGCCCAAAACCAGATGGCGCGGCGGCGTTGCCGCTGATTGCGGGTACGGAATGAAACGCCCTGTCCATAGGCCCACATCACCAGGATGCTGGACAAGACCAAGAGCCCTTCCCCCCCACGATGCGCCTCATACACAAAAGGCGGAGCCTGCACGGTTCCAATGAAACTATAGATGGTGGACACGATCTGATAATACAGCCAGCCCCCAACCCCCAGGAGATAGGTGATACCCATCGCGCGATGCGACCATTCAGTGTGGGTGGAGAGGTATTCCACCATCAGACAGATCAACGCGACCAACGCCACCAAGTTATAAATCGCGGACCCCAGGAAGGCGGGCGGAACCAACAAAAAACCCACCGTGAGGAGCAACAAAAGCGCAACACAGGGAATGACGATCTTGTTCGACCCTGTAAATCCACGACCGGCCATCCGATTGATGCCAGCCACACTCAGGGCAAGAAACAGCAGAATCGCCACAACATTGAGCAGCCACTGCCCGATCTGCGTCAATGCCGTGAAGGTCGGGATAATCCACTCATGCTCCTGAGCCAGCTTGCTGAGATGCATCCCCAGCCGCGACACGAGCCGATACAGGATCAATTCCGAAAAGGAGACGAGCAGGACGAGTTTGATCGTATATTGAAACAGCAGGGATTGATCGCTGAGCTTCCCTGTAATCCGGTCGATAGTAGGATTCGTCGTGGCAATCACGCTATATACCCTTGATGGACAGACTCATCACGACCCAGTCGGCTGGGGCACACGCACTTCCTGGGCCTTGGCCCGTGCGATATACAGCAGTCCATCAGCCATCGAGTAGTTAAATGGTAACTCGCTCACGACTTCGCTGACCTTTTCGTAGACGTGCTGATACAGACGTTCCGCTTCGTCCGGCGTCATGCCTTCCGTCACTTCATAGAAAAATCCCAGGCTCAAATCCTCTGCCGATGGACGCATGATCCGCCTGATTCCATAGCTGCCAGGATCGCTCATGATCGGCGCTTCTTTTTCCAAATCGAAGAGGCAAGGCTGACAAGAGAATCCGTATAATCCGTGGAGCCGCTCGTTCTCTACGATAAAATTCATCGTCTCCCGGGCTTCTTCTTCCTTCTCGGTCGGGAACCCGACAATGATGTAGCAATGCACCGCAATCCCCAGGTCGATGCAATCGTCGGTAATGCGGCGCACCCATTCCTGCTTGATCCCCTTCTTCATGAAGTCCATCACGCGCTGGTTGAAAGACTCCAATCCGAACACGATCTTCAGGCACCCGGCATCCCGCATCGACGCCAGGAGTTCACGGCTCAGATGTTTCTCGAAGCGCATCTCACAAGTCCATTTGATGTCCAGCTTCTTGTCGATGATCTGCTGGCACAATCGTTTCGCCGGTGAGAGGGCCACGCACTCGTCGGTAAAGAAGAAACGCTGCGCTCCATACCGCTGCTTGAGCCATGCCAATTCCTCGACAGTCCGGCCCGGTTCTTTCTGCCTGAAGTTCTGGTGATCCAGCGTGGGGGCGCAGAACGCGCAATCCTTGTAGTAGCAGCCTCGTGAAAACTGCACGGGCAATACCGGCTCCGGCGACAAATAGAGCCCGAGCGGGAAGCCGTCGTAGTTGGGAGCCGGCAACTGGTTGATATTTTCAGAGTAAAACGGCTGGTTGACCGTAATCTTCCCGTTCTGGCGATAGATCAGGTTTGGAACTTTACTGAAATCTTTTTTCCCGTCCAATTGATGGACGAGTTCGAGCAACGCGGTCTCGCCCTCGAACACGATAATATCGTCGGCCAGATCGAAGAGACTCGGGCAGCGGCGCAGGTTGTCCACCAATCGGGTGAAGATGCTGCCGCCGATCGTCAAATGGATGTCAGGAGCGGCTTCCTTGATCAAACGACAGAGTGTCAGGCCGGGGATAATCTGTGAAGTCGCCGTAATGGACACGCCGATCAAGTCCGGTTGGTCCCCGACAATCGACTGAACAAACTGCTCACGAAAGAGCCGAATGTAGGGGTTCTGGAGTTCATCCCTGATGATCTTCATCAGGTCTTTGGATGAATAGATGGAATAATTACCGAATTGATTGTCGACAACTGTCAATCTGGTCGGGAAATAGAGTGTGGAGAGCAGCTCCAGCCATTTGTCGATGAGAAAGAGACTTTCTTTATAGGATTCGAGGTCGTAAAAGCCCTCCCCGCGGAGGGTCTCCTTGGCCGGCTCAATCCGGTCAATGAGATAGGGAAAGCGGTCCAGCGACTCTACTACCCTCGCCAAATGTTCGTCACTTCCCGGTCCGGTTTCTCCGATTCGATGCCGCTCAAGTGATTGCTGTTTATCGACCAACTCCTGATAGAGCGATACTCCATAGGAATGTGTCACCACTCTGTCGAGGAGTTCGATCCCAAGATCGCGCTGAGAGACGTTCGTGACGCCACCCTGGACCAAAAACCCGGTCAACGAAGGGAGGCTCAGATAGGGCTGTGACGGGTGCCACGTTGGAGGAAAGAGCAGCGAAACCTTCATGCTAATTCACCACCAACTTGCAGGAAAATAGGATGATTTCTCAATAAATTAGACTAATTTTATACACTCCAGGATCGGCTAAATGCAACACTCGGAGGCCTCTCGTAATCAGAGGGCGTGGGTTCGTTCCCCACAGCACACACCAAGATCCTCCACAATCTAGGATAAATATTCTCACACCTTTAGCGCTGAAACCTAGGGGGGGGGTACTTTAGATTAAAAAGAAAGAAGACACTGTGGCAGATGGTCTACGTATAAGATTGCTGTTCACACTCTGCATGCCATCATTCACCGAAAGGGGCAATACAAAGGGCGGAGTCCCTGTAGGAACTCCGCCCTCGGTAAATCCGTCGCCGCCCTACCCCTTAGAGCCAGTTGACCCGTTCCGCTGGGCGGATGTAAATCGGTTCCTCGACCTGAATCCGGGCCACTTCCTTCCCCGACTTGTTGAAGCCCAGCACGGTATCGTTGTACATCTCAAACCGTTTCCCGTGGATCTGGGTCTCAAAGACTTTGGGGCCGGGGATGACATCGTACCGGAAGACGATCTGCTGGCTCGCGCGCCAGAGCTGCAAGACCGCCAACAATTCACGGCTCGGGACGAGATACTTTTCAATGGCGTTATCGACGCCGGGTCCGAACATCTGACGGGCATAGCCGCGCGGGCTATGGCGCGGAGGGATGTAGTAGCCGTTCGGCTCCGTGCCCCACTGTGGGTACAAGGGCAAGGCCACCTGCTCCACACGAATCGTGTAGTAGAGCGGATGCCAGCGGTCTTCCGCCCACAGGCCATCGTCGCCAATCCGCATCAAACTCTGCATCCGAATCTTGCCGACGCAGGCGGCCATGCAGCGCGTTTCCATCGGCTCGCCGCCCGTCAGGGGATCCTTGCCTTCGATCCGGGGATAGCAGGCAATACACTTCTCCGACACGCGGGTTGTGCCCCGATACATCGGCTTCTTGTACGGACATTGTTCCACGCACTTCTTGTAGCCCCGGCAGCGGTTCTGGTCGATTAAGACAATGCCGTCTTCCGGTCGCTTGTAGATCGCCTTCCGCGGGCAGGCCGCCAAACAGCCTGGATAGGTGCAGTGGTTGCAAATCCGTTGGAGATAGAAAAAGAAGGTCTCGTGCTCCGGCAGACTGCTGCCGGTCATCTTCCAGGGTTCGTCCCGGGAGAAGCCGGTCTTGTCGATGCCTTCCACCAGGGCCCGCATCGAGGTCGCCGTATCCTCATAAATATTCACGAACCGCCACTCTTGGTCCGTCGGAATGTACCCGATCGCCGCCTGACCCACCTTGGCGCCCGCGTCGAAAATGGTCATGCCTTCGAACACCCCATAGGGGGCATGGTGTTTCCGGCCCACCCGGACGTTCCACACTTGGCCGCCTGGATTCACCTGCTCAATGAGCTGGGTGATCTTCACGTCGTAGAACTGAGGATACCCGCCGTAGGGCTTGGTCTCCACGTTGTTCCACCACATGTACTCCTGGCCTTTGGAGAAGAGCCAGGTCGATTTGTCCGCCATCGAACAGGTCTGGCAGGCCAAACACCGGTTGATATTGAAGACAAAGGCAAACTGCCACTTCGGATGCCGCTCCTCGTAGGGATACAGCATCTTCCGTCCCAGGTGCCAGTTATAGACTTCGGGCATGTTGTTTCCTCCTCGTTACTCGTTACGCGTTATTCGTTCAACGCCAATCATCTCGTTCGATTCACGTTTCACGATTCACGTCCTTAGACCTTAATCTTAATGTGTTCGCCTTTGAGCCACTTGATCATGAACTCATTCTCTTGGCCCGGCGTGAAGCCCGTCCGCACCGGCTCCCAAGGCCCACGAGCCCCGATGCCGCCGTCTTCGGCCTTGGTGATCCGGATGAGACATTCCTTCGGCACCGTATTAATGGCATGGTGATCGACCTGGTAGCCCCACTTGAACTTCCACGCGATCGCATGTTTGCCCGGCAAGGAGTCGGTCTGATGCATCGGCATCAACCAGTTCCGAGTAAAGGACTGCTGCGCCCCATACCGGAAATTCGACTGATAGCCCGTATCCACCGCGATGGCGCGCCCGTCGGGGCGCGTCTCATGGCCTTTCACCGACTTCGGCGTGGCCACATAGGGCGCGTGCTTCGACATGGTGACATGATACGGATAGGCCGGATTGTACTTGGCCCGGATCATGAGCCGCGCGACCTTATAGTACGGATCCGAGGGTTTCCAGCCCCGATAGGGCCGGTCCACCGGGTTGCCGTCCACATAGACGTAGTCACCGTCGTTGATCCCGCGGTCTTTCGCCGCCTGCGGGTTGATGTGCAGCTGGTGCTCGCCGACCCCCGGGGTCCGTTTATCCATGCGGTACGGATCGCCGAAGTTCGACTCATAAATCTGCACCCAGTCGTTCACGGACCATTGGCTATGCACCCGATGGCGGGTCTTGGGCGTGACGCAGTAGAACTGGTACCCCTTCTCCCACAAGGGGTTCGCATGCCGCTTGATTTCCTGCCACGGCAGCTTGATGTTCCGTATTGTTTTGTCGTCATGGTGCTGCGCCGTAATCGGAATCCCGTAGTCGTCCGGCCGGACATAGGGGTTGCTGGTCATGATGGCATTCGGCAGATAGGGGGTCGCTTCAGGCCCCTCTCGGTGCGAAATGAAGTTCTCTCCGTATTCGATCGCCTCCGGTTCGGTCCGATAATTTTCGAACCGACCGGTCCTGGTCCACATCGGCTTTGACTCGTTCGTCTCTTCCCAGAACGGCACGCGTGGATAGGTGCGGACCATGACCATCCAGCCCTTTTCCGACTTCAACATGACGTCGGCGCTGTAGCCGTAGAAGGTGCTGGAGGCATCGAGCATTCGCTGGGCATAGACATCGACCCGGTTTTCGTAGACGAACTTGAAGTAGTCTTTCATCCGCTGGTCGCCGGTCATGTCCGACAACTTCGCCGCGACGCCGGCAAACGTATCGAGGTCGTTTCGGGTATCGTACAGGGGCCGGATTCCGCCCTTCCAGATCTGAACCCAGGGATTGGAGACCGTCACAGTCATTTCGGGATACGTGAACTCCATCCAGGTGTTACAGGCGAAGGCAATATCGTTGTGGTTGATGTCCGAAGTCATCTCAACGTCCTGCGTGATCAGGGTCTCGATGTTCGGATCGACGTTCTTGACCATGTCGTAATGGTGCTTGGCGTTGTTGAGCACGTTCACGTTGACGACCCACCGGAATTTACTCGGGGTCGGCATGTGCGTCTTGCCCGTGAACACCTTGCGTCCGTACTTCGGCGTGTTGACGATCAGGGCCGTGTCGCCGTGGTTCCAATAGCCGACCTCTTCGCCGTAGTAATACGAGGCGGTCTTGATTTCCTTGCCGTGCGCGTTTGGATCCAGGGTGATGTTGAAGGGATCCTCCCCTGTATGCACGGCAAGACCGGCACCCGACCAGGGCGTGGCCGTCCATGTTCCGGCCTTGTAGTTGCCGGCCCAGGTATGTTGCCCGGTGCCGAACTTGCCCACGTTGCCGGTGGCAATAAGCACCATCGCGGCGCCGCGTGAGTTGATGGTCATGTGGAAGTAATGGTTCGTGCCTTCGCCGTTATGAATGGCGGCGGGTTTGATCGAACCGGAATCCCGTGCCCACCGGACCAGTAGATCCTTCGGCGTCCGGCAGATCTGATGGACGGTGTCCAGATCGTAATCCTGAAAATGCACCAAGTACATCTGCCAGACCGGCATCGCGTCGACTTCGCGCCCATTGAGCAGCTTCACGCGATAAGTGCCGTTCAAAGCGGCGTCGATCCCGCTGTTCTGATAGTGCCAGCCGACCAGCTCACGGTGCAGCGGGACCGCCTGTTTCTTATTGAGGTCCCAGACCATCATCCCACCGAGCCTCTCAACCTGAGCCGGCTTAAGGGATTGTACCCGACCCGAGTAGCTGTTGGAGAAGTCCGGAAACTTATAGTCGGCAACCACATCGCGGGGGTCGAGGAACTGCAAGGTATCGGTACGGACGAGCATGGGCGAATCCGTGTAGCCCTTCAGGAAGTCGACATCGTGCATATTCTCATCGACGATAATCTTCATGGCGCCCAAGAAAATCGCACCGTCCGACGCGGGGCGGAGCGGCATCCAGTAGTCCGCCCGATAGGCAGTGGGATTATATTCCGGCGTAATGACTACGATCCTGGCGCCCCGTTCGATACATTCCAGCTTCCAGTGGGCTTCCGGCATCTTGTTTTCAACGAAGTTCTTCCCCCAGCTCGTGTTCAGCTTAGAAAAGCGCATATCGGAAAGGTCGCAGTCAGACCCCTGGACGCCGAATATCCAAGGATGCGCAGGATTCTGGTCGCCGTGCCACGTATAGTTCGACCAATAGCGGCCGCCCTGAGCTTGCTCCGGGCCGACCTTCCGGATCCAGCTGTCTAACAGCGCATTGACCCCACCGTTGATTCGGGTGTTCCCCATCTTGCCGATGATCCCGAGGACCGGCATCCCAGCACGATGCTTGAACGTGCGGGTGCCCGCGCCCTTCATCATCTCGATCATTTCCGGCGCATACCCCTGCTCGCGCAACCGACGGGCTCCGGCTTCCCCACTGTAGCGCGTGGCGATAATGATCATGGCCTTGGCCGCATAGGTAAAGGCCGTGTCCCAAGACACGCGCAACATATCATCGAGGTAGCGGCTGTCGAATTTGTACTTGCGCTTCGTTTCCGACGTGAGCTCCGGCGAGCCGGCGTCCATCCATTCCTTCCACCCTTTGCGCATCAACGGCCCTTTCAACCGATAGGGGCCATAGACCCGGCGATGGAAGGTAAACCCCTTCAAGCACATCCGGGGATTATGGGCAAAGGTGCCGCGGTTGCCATAGAGGTCTTCATAGGTCTGATGGTCGTAGTTCTGCTCGACCCGCATGACGATGCCGTTGCGGACGAAGGCCCGCACGCGGCAGGCATGGGTGTCATTCGGAGAACAGACCCAGGTAAAGGACGAATCGTAGCGGTACTGGTCGTGATACACGCGTTCCCATGACCGGTCCGGATAGTCCCCCAGTGGATTCCCGACTTCAATGACCGGCTGGAGTGCGGTCAACGCCAGGACGTTGTCCGCGATGGCCACTGCGGCGACCGTCCCCACTGAAACTTTTAAGAACTGCCTACGTGACAAAAACATGGGGCATACCTCCTAAAGTTGAGGGCTTTTATCAAGCCCACACGGCTTCATTGATGCAAAAAAATGATTGAGTCCACCATCAGATAAATAGTCATAATAGGGTTTGAACAAAAGCTTTCATACGAACACTAGCAATATATGCACCACTATTTCCAGAACTAAATTCAATTAAATTAAGCTTATAACTTATTGAATAGTTATATGAAAAATATATTCATGATAATCACTTTGGAACGATCAAAAGATGGCTCGTTGGGTAGTTACTGTATCACTCAGTTAACGACAGCCAGAATTAAAAATAAATGCTATTTAAATCAATAATTTAATGGAGCATCTCACGCGTTACCTTTCGGTAGCGTTATTGAGTAGGCGTAACGAATGTAATGAGATGGAGATGATGACTTCGGCTACGAAGGTAAGCTGGAACTCCAACGAGCCGCGAGCAGACGATCGAGCGACTCAGCACACTCGTCATCCGGACGCGCGACCGACTAGGGAGTAACAGCAAGGTCCGTGCGGGAGGCATCACCGTCGATACTCTCGCCGGGGCCTTCGTAGTTGAAGGCAAGTCGAAAGACGAGGTAACTGAACTTCTTTGCGCCCTTCCCGCCCAGGGCATGCTGTAGTGGAAGGTGGCACAGCTCGAAACCTTCGATCACCGGGCCGAGATCGAGAAGAAGACAGTGCAGGGACTCCGAGCTCAGAAGTAGTTCGGCGCGCTGATTCAGAATTGTTCAATGTTGAATTGAACATTCCGCATTGCACATTCAACATTCTCAAATAAGAAACCCCAGCCCGGCCTGATGCCGAACTGGGGTTTTCTCGTTCTTCTAATGCTCTTACCAGTTACAGCTTCAGCGTAAACCAGGTGGAGAGTGACTTCATGCCGTTCCGTTCAATGTTGTTCCCATCCCACACCGCAAAGGCGATGGGCACGGACATTCCCGCCTTGAGCTGGGTATCGTTGGCATCACCGGTTTCCAGAGCGCGCTTCACCACCACGCGCCAGGTCGGACCGGAGTATCCACCGCCCTTGACGGAACCAGAAGGTTCCCACACACCGTTTCCAATAACATCCTGATGCGCTTGCGTCGTGAGGGTACTGAAGCCGTTGGCATTCAAATCCTCAACCGAGCTCACACGCAACGTCGGATCAGACATAATGTTGCCAGACCAGATGCCAGGATTGAAGGGCCCAAGGCTTCGGCCGATCCGATCAGGATAGGTCACGCCGCCCGCTGGCTCTTCAAAGTAGTAGTCCCAGAAAATGCCTGGATATTGGTCGTCCACATCCCAGATGCCTGCGCTATCCTTGCCGATATCCTTCTGCCATTCCGCGTTCCACCGCCAGATATTGGTGGTGCCGCCTGACTGGCCCATGCACTGGAAGGGCGGCGCTCCAGCCGTGTTGACTGGGAACATGACCGCTGCCTGATCCCGGAAGTCCTGGGGACCGATGGTCGTATCGTTTTTTGTCTGATCCTGCCATTCGATGCGCATACCGATCTCTTTACCATTGGTCATGGCTTTCACGAACACTGACTTCACCGAAATATTCGGGTGCATCGGTGTCGTGATCAGCTGCCCGCTCAACGGAATGATCACCCCTGGCACACTCTCCCAAACCGGATTCTGACCATCCATCGGGATCGCTCCCTTGACCATCTTGGCCGGAATCGTCACTGGCTGACTGACCGCCAATGGTACCTGCCCAATCGTCAGCATCACGCCAACGACCAACGCAGCGAGAAGAATGCCAAACACCACACCTTTACTGTGTGTCCGCACCACTCTCATAGAGATACTCCTCCTCTCGATTAAAGAATTAAGCTCAACGTCGCGCCAACGATCAATGTGGAGTGTTTATCGTGAAGAGTGCCAAAATTACGCCGACGATCAACGAGGCGACAAGAATGCCGATCTTCAGCAGCTTGCCTTGAGGCTTCTCTGCGCTCATCTGTGGCTTCTCTGTTTTCATAGGACATTCCTCCTCTCGATTAAAAAAGTCAAGAGCAGCGCTCACAATATCTGCCGACCACCACGTTAGGCGGTTCCGACCGGCCCCTCTTCCTTATCTTTCCCTTGATCCTTTTTGTCCAAAAACGAATCTGCACCGACTTCGTTCAGCAACAGGCTCAGCTCATTTCCCTGATCCTGCGCACCGCACTCATAGGTCTGGCCTTCCGGTGAATTGAACGTCGCCGGACGATAATCGGTTTCCGAGTAGGGCGCTGGAGCAACGCCCAGGAATGCGGCTTCGAAATCCATCCACTCCGCCATTAAGTCTGCCACGTGTTTATACAAACCGGAATCGGCTTTCTTGACCAACATTCGGCAAAATAGCGGAACCCAACGGCCAACATGATTCTTGACGAATTTTTTCTGCGCGTCCAGAACGATCTGAGTCTTGTCCGCTCCATCGTGACAGCGGGAATAGGACTCTTTGTATGCCAGGAAATGCATGAACTCGAATTCGACGCTCAAATGATCCAACCGCTCATGAATATCCTTGGACAGCTCCACCCCGAACGCGCGGTAGAATCCGGCAATATCGCCCATCACTTGGGATTGAGCGAACACATGGTCGTTTCCAAACAGCGTTTCATAGGGAGGGCAATCGAGCGTGATGACATTACTAAACACCCGGCGATGCTCGGCCTGCAGATCACTGAGTTGCCAGTTGACGCATTCCGATGCGACAACTTTATCGATCTGATCGAGCTGCTTGCGGAGCAACGTCAGCTTCTGCTTGGCCCGTTCACCGCCAATGCCGTTGAGTGACACATCCAAGGCATCGATCGCCGTCCGCCCATCCTCGACGTATTCTCCGCATTGCACGTAGTCGAGAAACTCTTCGTCTTCAGGATAGAGCAGGCTCCACGACACAAGAAGATAGAGCTTACTGCGGCTGAGGGCGCATTCGACTGCGGGCGAATCTTTAATCGCTGGCAAAGTGGGAATCACCGCTGTCACGGCCGGAGAATTTGCTTGCACCGGCTGTTTACTCGTCATGAGAATCAGCTCCTCGGTTTACCCTGTTACCCGCATGAATTTCCCTGACAGGTGAGGTCAGTCCCCTGGCAAAAACCATCGTATGGTAGGTATCGGGCCACGGGTTGTCAAGCGAGTTTTTCCTATCCGGAATGGATCGGCCAAGCCTATGATTTTCCAAGTCTTTCCCCCGTACAATCCGGACCATTCTCTCCTGACTTTATTTTTCCACGCAGACTGCTTTCCCGTATCACAAAAACGTCTGCGCCAACAATCTAAACGGTGTGACTCGAATAGCCGCGCGATCGTTTACGGTCCGGCACACTTGCTCACACACCCCGCATCCGACGCAACGCTCAGCCGCCACTACAAGCCGCTGTGTGCCAAAATCCATCGATAAGGCATCCGTAGGACATTTCGATACGCAGGCATGGCATCCCTGCCCTGCTGTGCAGATTCGGTGCGAGACAGATGCGAGGCCCATTCGTATCTGCCCGCGTCCTTCGACAGGGAGTAACGACTCTGTGGCACAGGCCGCAATGCAGGGTACGTCCTCGCAGAGATAGCACGGCATCTGATCCGCGAAAATCACCGGTGTCCCGTTCTGCGGATGAAACGTAATCGATCCGTACGGGCAGACCTTGGCGCAATCACCGCACTGTGTGCATCGCTCCAAAAAGAGCGCTTCGTCAACGGCGCCCGGAGGACGCAGCCAATCAGCCCTCACCGGAGTTGGAGCCGACTGTTCCGGCACGACCGCTTGGTGTTTGGAAAATTCCTGGGCCGCTTTGGCAACGGACACGATAGAGTCCTTGAAGAACTCGCGACGTCCGTATGTCGGATCGCTAGTCACAATCATGCCCCATTACATTACGCCGTCGGCGCGCAGCTTGTAGACCTCGACGCAGCGGTCGCAGGCGCCGAATTCGATATCCCAGCCTGGGTGATTCTCACGGATGAAGTCGAGCACATAGGGCTCAAGCTTGTTGCCCATATCTTCGACCCACGAATAGGTCGGGAAACGGCACAGAGGGCAGGGAAACCCCGGCATCAACATGATCTTATTTTCCGTCTCCGGAATCTCGCCTCCCTCGACATCCACGGCACGGTCCATCACGCGCAAGGTGTCCGACGCCATTTCGATCAGTTCTGAGTGGGTGAAGAAACTCGTCTGCCACAACCCCTCGAACACCGACTTCAATTGTGGCGCGGGAATCTTGCGATACCAGGAACGAAACTCTTTGAACCGGTCTTCTTTTCTCAGCATCGGCTCTTTGCCCGCGACTGTCAGCCGGCTATCCACGGTAAGGCTCCACAAAACTCGATAGCGTTGGAGAATGAGCGTTTCCTCACCTGGATTTTGCCCGACCTTGGTATCAGGATCGTATCCAAAGACCGGGTCCAGCATGTCCGCGATATGCAACAATTCATGGCGGCAATAGCGCATGAGCGCCGGATCGTAAAAGCGACGCGGGATAAGTTTGATCCCAATGCCTCTCAATCCTTTTTCTTCGAACTCTCGAGCCAGCTCATGTTCGACGGATCCCCACTTCCTGAGGATATCGACGCCTTCCTGATCTTCCTTCAGCACCCCCTTGACGAGCACGATTCCCACCCGCTGATTCAGAGAAGGATATTCGTTGAAGGCATCACGGATGATATCGGAAAACCCCCAGATTCCGAACATATACTGGTAGAGCTTCTTGAACTCACTCTCCCGATCGTCGAGCGTAAACTTCTCATAGATCGGGTCGGCGAGTTCGTGGAACTCTTTATAATAGGTGGGGTCGCCTTCCCGTTCCGTCTTTTCGACGAACGAGTCAATGACCTCTTGCAGCAAGGCAGGCTGAAAACGAAGTTCCATACGAGTCCTCGATCGTCCAATCCAATCCGTCTACGCCGACAGACCAAGCTGAAGGGCGCAAACCGACTCCCTTAGCCAGCTTGACTTGATGGCGGAGCTTCTCTTACGATTACTTCAAATCAACCGGAATTATACTGGCGCGAATCGACAGTTTGCAATCAAGCCTGACGCCGTGAAACGTGAAAGGTTTCGGAGAAAGAACATTCGGCAGCCCTACGTTTCACGTTTCACCTTTTACGCTTCCTGCTAGTCATAAGGATTATTGAGTATGCCAGACCCGACGGCTTCCCAACTTGCCCCCAGTCCCTTGCCACTCATACCAACATCGTCGGGAACTGGCACCGCGCCGGTCGATTTCCTTGAATATTGGACGGCAGGGGCACGGGAACTGACCACGTATCGCGGCCATTCCCATGGAGTCTGGTCGGTCGCCTTCGCACCGAACGGATTGACCCTCGCGAGCGGAGGAGCCGACCGCCTCGTCCGCCTGTGGGATATTGAAACCGGACGCCTCCTACGGTCACTCAAAGGACATACGGCAGATATACGATCCCTGCTCTTCACGCCGGACGGCCAGACCTTGGCCACGGCCAGCGAAGACCGCACCATCCGGCTGTGGAACCCGACCACCGGCGAGTCGAAGAAACTCCTCTTCACGCGCTATGACCACAATGTCGTGAGCCTCTCTCTTTCGCCCGACGGCCTCATGTTGGCGCGCGGCAGTCACAACAAAGACATCAAGATCTGGGAAGTCGCAACCGGCACCGAGCTCATGACCCTCCTCGGCAAGGACCAGTACGACCACCACTGGTCGGTCTGCGTCGCCTTTTCGCCGGACGGGATGCACCTCGCAAGCGGAATGGATATCGGCAAGATCAAGCTCTGGGAAGTGTTACCCAGCGGAGAGGAAAAAATCGTCCATAACGGACATTGGAAGGAGCCTGATGAAGATACCAGTGAAACGCGCGGGTATTTCATCGATGACGACGGTGGATTTCAGAAGGTGATGGACTATTGGATCGGCGCGATGGCCTTTACCCCCGATGCCAAACTCTTGATCACCGGAAGTCGTGACCAGACAATTAAGCTGTTCGACATGCCGCACGTGACAGAACGACGAACGCTGAAAGGCCACACCGGCTGGG
>CAMDRK010000012.1 GCA_945906715.1 Nitrospira lenta | reverse complement strand
ACCGCATCCGAAAGGTCGAGCCGTAACGTGCGCGGGGGCGACGGAGTCCGAGAGAGGCGGGCTCCGTGCCCACGTCAGGAAAGCGACGGAGGCTCAGGGCGGTTACATCGCGTCAAGCAGTGGCACCGTCTCTGTGTGCCAGACACGGGAACGACTGCTGAGCGTGGCACGAAAGTCCGGTGCTGCTCTGGCAACCAGGGCAGCAGGCCGAGGGTGCATGGCGCCGACACACACAAAATGGTCAGGAAATTTTGTTTGACGTCCGAGCGAGTGGCGCAGGTGCCGTCACCATTTTCGGAATCTCCGCGAGTTGAGCCTGCCGGAAGATGACTGCTGGATTCTCCATTCACCAAGCATCGATCACCTTCACGATGCATCGTTATGTCGCAGGACGCAAAACAGAGCGAATTGTTAAGAGTACAGGCTTGTAGGGTCTTCCACACTTCCCTCTAGGGCGGACTGGTTTACTCCCGAACTGCGCGCAATTTTTTCCACCCGCCCACCCACTGGCAGATATTTTTCACCCGCCCGACCCTCCGATTGCAGGGCAGTCGATTTCCCGTGACGTGCCATTAGCCAGAGCGAGGGGGGCTGCGACCGCGCGTTGCGCGAGCAACGGGAGTAATGAGGCTGCCCCTCCGTCTCGGGGAGTTGACGCCATCTGCAGAACGACGTAGGTTGTTGATGGCTCTTGAACCACTGAAGGAGGAATCATGATGGGACTTCAACCGTTACAAGATTGGGCATTGATCGAACCGTCGGAGGCCAAGGAAAAGACTACCGCAGGGTTGTTCATCCCAGACACGGCCAAGGAGAAACCGGTTGAAGGAAAGGTTCTGGCCGTAGGGACGGGGCGCTGGGACACACCGGAAAAGAAGTTTGGCCGTACACCCAAAAAGAAAGAAGAAAAGATCTTCACCCCCACGGTCCTCAAGCCTGGCGATCACGTTCTCTACGAAAAATACGGAACGACCGAAATCGATCTGGATGGGAAGGAACTCGTTCTTGTTCGCGAGTCCGACGTCCTGGGTTTGGTGGGATAAGGAGAAAGCAAGGGTCATCGCATGACTGAACCTGAGAATACCAAGCCGGACACCAGCGAACTGATTCGGAAGCTGCACGAGCGGCCACAGATGCTCTGGGCCACGCAGTTACACGCCCCTGCGCACGTCCACTACAAAACATTTCGCATGAGCGATCCACCGGTGCAGCGGCCGGCAAGTCGTGACGAGTTCAGATCCTTCATGCAGGCTTTGAAGATCTCTGCCGACGCGATGGTCATTCAAGACGCGTTTGGCTATGGCATGAAAACGGCGGAGACCGGCGATCGGCTCATTGTGATCTGGCAAGCGCACACGGAGTACTACAGTTATCAAATCTGGCATATGCCATCCGACTATGCCGGGGGGATGACCTTTGGCCCGATGACCTTCCCTGACTACCGGTTTCCAGCCACACCGCTCGGAGTGGACGTATGCCACCTCGATATTGTACTGATGGCTGAGGCCTTGCCGGCCAGTGAGGCGTTTAGCCGAAAGTTTCCCGGTCCGATCCTCTATGGTAGCCGGATTCTCGATGAGGAGACCTCGCTGGTCACCAGCTTTACACCGGATGAGCATGGGCGCGAGCGCTATTGGGTCAGTGTCGGGTCCGGCATGTCCAGCAGATCTCACTTGAAGGACATTGTCGATGCCATTGTCCGGATCGAAACCTACTACCATTTGCTGCTCATGCAAAAGCCGTTGTTTTCGGCTGCGGTCGATCAGGCCTACAAGTTTGAGCAGGTGCACTTGAAGCAGCGTGAAATCATCAGCGGACATATCGGCCACGCCGACGCCCAGACTCTTCAGCGCTGGCTCGGTGGGCTGACACAAGACTGGTTAAAAACTACTCGACTATCCAGCAGGTTGCACTTTGAGCTGTCCGCCTCTGTTCCCTACGACAAGATCGTGCATCGCACGCTGGCGTCACTCAACGAACGATCACTCCCACACTACCGACCGATATCCGAGTATGTCTTGAGTGGAATGACCGGGGTGGCGGAAGGCTATCAACAACTCCTCAAGCGGATGGACACCCTTCGCAGCGGTTTTGAAGGGACGATCTCTATTATTCGTGCCCGCGTCGATCTCATGCTCCAGTCCCAGAACTTGACGCTGCTGGTCAGCGTCGACAAGACGACGAAGAGCCAAGCCATCCTCCAGTACACGGTCGAAGGCTTGTCGGTGATTGTGATTGCCTACTATCTCAGCGGGCTCATGGCCTATATCTTCAAGGGGCTGCATGAGATGGGGTGGCTGCGTAATGCGGATATCGCCGCCGCATTGTTCGTCCCGCTCTCGCTCGGTATCGCATTGGGAATTACGATCCTCGGGCGTAAACTCCTCCACAAGAAATTCTCAGGCGAATCCACTTCGACATCGGAAAAGCCTCAGGCCTAACAGGATGATGGAAAGCCCTTTGGTCTGTCTGGTCTATCCGGTCTATCTGGTCTGTCTAGTTCAGTCGGTTAGTTTTGTTCAACCGAAGACACGACAGACCGAATAGACCCGACAAACCAGATAGACCAGCACGATGCTGTTCATTCCTTGACGTTGTTCGTTTGGCTGGATAGGCTGCTGTCATCTCTCAATGAGGTAGACGTTCATGATCTTTGTGACCGGCGGGGCAGGCTATATCGGGTCGCATACCTGCGTGGAACTGCTCGACGCGGGCTATGATGTCACGGTGTTCGACAACTTCTGCAATAGTCACCCCGAGGCAGTGGCGCGGGTAGAGCGTATCACCGGAAAAAAACTGCGGTTGGTGAAAGGCGACATCCGCGATCGAGGTGTCTTGGTGGCGGCCCTGCGTGAGAGTGGGGCCAGTGCGGTGATCCATTTTGCCGGCCTCAAGGCGGTGGGGGAGTCGGTCACTCAGCCGCTGGCCTACTACGACAATAACGTGGTCGGCACCCTGCGTCTATTGGAGGCGATGGGGGAGTGCGGAATAAAAACTTTGGTATTCAGCTCCTCCGCCACCGTGTACGGCGACCCGCAACGGCTGCCGCTGACGGAAGATCACCCGCTCTCCGCCACTAATCCCTATGGCCGTTCGAAGCTGATGATTGAGGAGATCTTGCGTGATTTGCACCGCAGCGATGCCTCCTGGCGGCTCAGCATTCTGCGTTATTTCAACCCGGTGGGAGCCCATGCCGGCGGCTCGATCGGGGAAGATCCGCAAGGCATTCCCAATAATTTGTTGCCTTTCATCGCACAAGTGGCGGTTGGACGACGAGCCTACCTCAACGTGTGGGGCGACGATTACCCCACTCCGGACGGAACAGGCGTGCGGGATTATATCCACGTCGTGGATCTGGCCTTGGGCCATCTCAAGGCACTAAACGCATTGGAGCGATTAGAGAAGAAGGCCGAGTGTCTGACTGTGAATCTTGGTACTGGCACGGGATACAGCGTCTTGGATATCGTGAAGGCTTTTGAACACGCGAGCGGCCGATCTGTTCCTTACAAAGTTGCGCCACGACGTCCCGGTGACATTGCCTCCTGCTATGCCGATCCGCAACGGGCTTTTGATCTGCTGGGATGGCGCGCGGAGCGTGGGCTCAGCGCGATGTGCGCCGATAGCTGGCGCTGGCAGAGTGGTAATCCCAACGGCTTCAAGAGTTGACCTCCAGTCTATCTGGTCTATTCGGTCTTTTCGGTCTGTCTCGTCTGTTTGGTCTAACGAAACTAACCAGACAAACCAGATAGACCGAATAGACCAGACAGACTAGATAGACCAGACGCTACGATTCCGTCGGCGTTTCAGCACAATCGATAAGATAGCGTGGCCGCGCAGGGGGATCGGCGGCGGTCTGTTGAGCGTCGCAGGGGGGGATATCTTCCTTCAACCGCCTCAGGAGTCTGAGGAACTTCATGCCGTCAGGTACCTCGCATACCCAGAGGTGCGTGCCGGACTCCAGCTCTTCCATGTATCGCTGCACGCGAAACCCCGGGTGCTCCATGAAATAGGCTGATAAGAATCCTCCGATGGCCTGGACCACCCAGGGGTGTTCGGTAGCATAGCGGTAACTGATCCGAAGTTCGACCGTCTGTGATGTGCCTTGCTCATCCATACTCGCGCCAGAGTATAGCCTGTTTAATCATATTATTCATGGTAGTCTGTGGCGAAATAATCTCAACGAGCGGTTCAGGTTGTGAGTTTCTAGTTTCATGTTTCAAGTTGCTCGTTTCGGCTCGCAGATATTTCGAACCTGAAACTAGAAACGTGAAACTAGAAACCAGCCGCTTCACGCACGACGCTTCACAGAATGAGAAACTAATGAACATTGCGATCATCGGTGGAGGCCCGGCCGGGCTCATGGCCGCGGAGGCAGCTTGTGCCGCAGGCGCGCAGGTCGATCTCTATGATGCCATGGCGTCGGTCGGCCGCAAGTTTCTCCTGGCAGGGAAAGGCGGCCTGAATCTGACGCACTCGGAACCGTCAGAGAAGTTTCTCTCGCGTTATGGGACACGTCGCGTGCAGATCGAACCGCTGCTGGCATCGTTCGGGCCTGATGCGCTTCGAGCCTGGGCTCTTGGACTTGGCATCAACACATTTGTAGGCTCTTCCGGTCGCGTGTTTCCCAAGGATCTCAAGGCGGCGCCGCTGTTGCGCGCGTGGCTCCGCCGGTTGCGTCAGACCGGTGTGCGGTTCCACATGCGTCATCGGTGGTCCGGCTGGAACGAGCAGGGGGCTCTGCGTTTTGCCACGCCGCAGGAAGACCGCTCTGTCCAGGCCGATGCAGTGGTACTTGCGCTTGGAGGTGCTAGTTGGCCGAAGCTCGGGTCCGATGGAGGGTGGGTGCCGCTGCTGGCAGGACGCGGCGTTCACATTGCACCGTTGCAGCCTGCGAACTGCGGCTTCGACGTGGGCTGGAGCGAGCATTTTCGAACGAAGTTTGCCGGGCACCCGGTCAAGTCAGTGGCCATTGTGATGCGGAACGATACCGGTGCTGAGTCCTGGCATCCGGGGGAATTCGTGATCACGGAGACCGGCGTTGAAGGCGGTGTGATCTATACGGTGTCTGCCGCTCTTCGCGATGAGATTCTGGCAAAGGGGTTGGCCACGTTGAGGCTCGACCTGGCGCCTGACCGAGACGTGCCGCGTTTGACTCATGATCTGTCGAGGCCTCGCGGTAAACGCACGATGGCGACGCATCTTCAGCGACAGGCCCATATCGAAGGGGTGAAGGCGGGGTTGCTTCGTGAAATCGTCTCAAAGGAGGACTTTGCAGACCCGGCGCGATTAGCCGCTGCGATCAAATCGTTACCATTGAAACTGGTTGCGCCTCGCCCGCTGGAGGAAGCGATCAGTACGGCTGGTGGCGTTCCCTTCGAAGCGCTCAATGAACGATTGATGGTTCGTACGCTGCCCGGCGTCTTCTGCGCGGGAGAAATGTTGGATTGGGAAGCCCCGACCGGAGGCTATCTGCTCACCGCTTGTTTCGCCACTGGTCAAACGGCAGGGGCTGGAGCGGTGGAGTGGCTCAACAAAGCTGGGAAGGCTGAAGGGGGTAAGGCTGAAGTTGTTGGGAACTTTGAAGTCCGACCTTCAGCCTAATCCGTGGCCTTCAGCCCAGCATCCACCTTGTCCTGCGCCTTTCCCCTAGCCTGCGGAAGATCCAGAACGACTGTAGTACCTTTCGCAGGCTTCGATCGCACCGACAACGTCCCGCCGAGTCTGTGTGCGCGCATATCCATGCTGGCAAGACCGAAGCCGAGTCCTGCCGCATCTTGCAGCTGAAAGCCCTGTCCGTTATCGCCTACGGTGAGGCGGAGATTGCCCTTGAGCCGCTGGAGCGAGAGAGAGATGCTGTTTGCCTGAGTATGGCGAAAACTGTTGCTGAGCGCCTCCTTGGCAATATACAGGCATCCGAGTTGCTGCGCCGTCGACATTCCCTTGGCGGCGCCCTGGGTGCACGTCACCTGAACCGTGCGGTTGTAGAGCCGGGACATCGATGCGGCGATGGTGCTGAGGGAGCCCGGGAGATCGGGTTCCAGTTGCTCATCCAACCCGATCCCACCGATGAATGTCCGTAACTCTTTCATCGCGGAGTTCAGATCGGTGATGACCTGCGCCAGAACTCCGGAAGCCCTGTTTGGGGCCTCCACGATGGACGCCTTGCTTGCTTCGAGGTTCAGGCCGATGGCAAAGAGCGACTGGAGAACCCCGTCATGGAGATCGAAGCCGAGCTGCTCCCGTTCCTGTTGAATATGCTCTCGCTCCAGCCGCTTTCGTTGTTTCTCTATCACCACCGCTTGTTGTACTCGCGCAGTGATATCCCAGACACCGGTCAGTATCTGCTGGTGTAATGCCTCCCCATTCGGCACGATGACACTTTCCAACCGAAGCCAAACAGGGGCGTCATCCAGTCGTCCGAGCTTCACCTCGCATCCTTGCCGTACTCCTGTTGCAAGGAGATCGCGAAGATGGCAAAAGACTGTCGCACGATCTTTCGCTGCGATAAACCACGTGACCGGCCGACCGATGAGGTGTGTTCGAGTGGCCCCGAGCAACTGACAGGCCGACAAGTTTCCTTTCAGGATCATCCCATTAGAATTCAAGGTAAGATAGCCGGTTGGCGCATAATCGTATAGATCCAGATAGCGATTGCGTTCCGCTTGAGCTCTTCTCAGCTCCTCGTTCTGCATCTCCATCTCGATCTGATGGATTTGCAGCTCATACACAAGCCGTTGCACGTCCTTGACCGGCATGGCTGCGACGTCGTGCTTGGTTATGCGGAGCCGCGCTTCCGCCCGCTTGCGGAGCCCGGTGGCCTTCGTGAATCTGTCCGGTTTCTTGGGCATTAGGACTTCCTCCTTATGAAAGGTCGTCTCAAGGCTAAAGGGGCAGCCTACTCCGCAGCCTTCCCCTCAGATCCCCTCACTTCTGCCATCGCTAACAAAATGCGGCCTGGCAGCGCCTGATTCTGTTCAAGCCGTCGCGCATTGAGCGCCAGCACTTTTCTGCCGATCTGCGGGAACGTCTTGTCTATGATGAAGTCCTTGAACGAGGTGCCATTCGGCAAGACTCCTTCAAGTTCGTGGCGCAACTCGGGCAGATTCCATGACCCGTGGCAGAGGTTGTAGAGGAGTTGCTGCTCGACCTCGGGTTTCGTCAGCTTGAAGAACTGGTAGAAGGACTGATTCGCCGTGACCACGCGCAGATGGTCGTCCAGCACGAGGAGGGGATCACGGACTGTCTCCACGATGCTGGTAGCCATGCTGAGGGAGGACTCGATGATGAACGCAGCTCGTTTCATCATCGTGATGTCCTGAAAGGTCACCACGAGCCCCTCGATGGTTTTGCTGGACGTCAGATAGGGGAGGATCCTCAGGGAGAACCAGCTTCCATCTTCGACCTGAACCTCGCGCTCCTTGAAGGCGAGAGTCCGCAACACCTCCTGCGTATCCTGCAACAATCGGTCATCGATCAGTTTCGAGACGATGTCTGAGAGCGGGCGTCCGATATCGATGGCCATCAGGTGGCTCACCCGCTTGGCCTCCGAGGTGAATCGTTTGATGCATAACTGGTTGTCGAGAAAGATGGTCGCGATTTGGGTGCTATTGAAGAGATTCTGCAAATCGTCGTTCACGTCCGATAGTAACTCAATTTTGCCCTGAAGTTCGGCATTGACGGTAATGAGTTCTTCATTGAGGGATTGCAGCTCTTCCTTCGTCGTCTCCAATTCCTCATTGGAACTTTGCATCTCTTCGTTCGTGGATTGCAGTTCCTCGTTGGTGGACGTCATCTCCTCATTGGAGGTTTGCAGTTCCTCGACCGTCCGTTGCAATCGCTCCCTGGTAAATGCCAGTTCCCGCATGAGCCCGGTCTTGTTGTGCATGAGCGGCGCAGTCGTTCGAACCTTGGCGCCTTTCCGTGCGTTGGTATTCTCCGTCTTCGACTGATCGAACGTCACCAGGAACAATCCCTCCAGGGCCTCCGGCTCGACAATTTTTTCGACCGTCAGGTTCACGACGGCCGCCTGGCTATTGACCTGTATTTGTACATCGCGGTGCAGAACGTTCTCTTTCTTGTGCATCGCCTGATGGAGCGCCCTGGCCACCTCGTTCCGCAATTCTTCCCGTGTCATCTCGATCAGGTCGTGCGTCGGCGAGCCGGGCGCTGGTTCGAGATAAGGGCCGGTATGCCCGTGAATGTAGATCACCTCGCCACGCTGGTTGACGACCACCGATGCCGGCGCGTACTTCGAGGCTAAGAACTGCTGGACCAGATTGGGAATGGAGGCGGGGCGCGTTGTGAACAAGGGCGAGTCGGCCGCCGATCGGATGTCGGTGGTTACTGCCGCACTTCCGGAAGGCACCCGTTCAAGGTGGGGCAGGCTGCTGGCCATTCCCGTCCGTCTGAAGAGCTTTCCCTTCCGGTCGATGGGAGCAAAGCGATCTTCGATTCCGCCGATCGTTTCGGACGGTCCGAGCAACAGGAGGCCGTGCGGCTTCAAGGCATAATGGAACAGCGACAGCAGACTTTCTTGCGCCTTGTCACCCAGATAGATGAGGAGATTGCGGCAGGAGAGGAGGTCTAGCTTGGTAAAGGGCGCATCGGTTAGGACGTTATGCTTCGCAAAGACGACCAGGTCTCGAATATCCTTCTTGATCCGATAGCTGCTGTCTTCCTTGGTAAAGAACCGTTGCAAACGCTCCGGCGCCATATCACCGGCGATGCCGATCGGATAGAGGCCTGCGCGCGCCTGCTCAATGGCCCGGTTGTCGAGATCGGAGGCGAATATCTGCACGGTGAGGCGGAGCTTTTTCTGCGTCAGATATTCCCGGATGAGGATGGCGAGCGAATAGGCCTCCTCACCGGTAGAACAGGCGGCGACCCAGACACGCAGGCTCGCGCCCTGAGGCTTGCCGTCGATGAGAGACGGCAGCCCCTTCTTGGCCAAGGCCTCGAAGACCTGCGTATCCCGAAAAAAGCTGGTGACTCCGATGAGCAGTTCCTGGAACAAGATATCGAGTTCTGGCTGATTCGCCAGGATGAACTGGAAATACTGTGTGAGACTTTCGATCTGATGCACATGCATTCGGCGTTCGATGCGCCGTTGAATCGTGAGCTCTTTATAGAGCGCAAAATTGTTCCCGGTTCGCTCGCGCAAGAGGATGCAGATCTTGTGCAGCGTCTGATTCGACTCACGGTCGGAAAGCGACAGTATCGGTTTCATGAGGCTCTGCGCATAGGCGAGCAACGGCTCCGACATCCTGCCCACCGGCTGGACCACATCGACCACCCCGGCGGTAATGGCGCTGTGCGGCATGCCCTGATACTTCGCCGTCTGCGGATCCTGTGCGATCGTCAGGCCGGACTCGGCCTTGATCGCGCGAAGCCCCACGGTGCCGTCGGTGCCGGTCCCGGACAGGATCACGCCGACGGCTCGTTGTGTTTGGTCTTTTGCCAGGGAATGGAAGAAATAATCGATGGGCAGGGGAACCCGCTCCTTTGAGTGAGGCTCCATGAAGTGCAGCGCGCCGAGTAGGATGGCCATCTGGGTGCCGCCCGGCGCGAGGTAGACGCGATTTGGTTCCACCATGATTCCATCCGTCACCTGGACCATCGGCATCGCTGTGCATCTGCCGAGCAGGTTCGGGAGCAGGCTGACATGATCCGCATGCTGATGCGACACCACCACAAAGGCCATCCCACTACTGGGCGGCATCTGTCGAAAGAACTCTTCCATCGCTTCCAACCCGCCGGCGGAGGCGCCGATGCCGACGATGAGAAAGGCCGGTTGGGTCGATGGGATTGTGGAAGAAGTCAGCGGGGTGGTTGGGGGGCCTGGCTTTTTCTTACGGGATGGCCCTGTGGATAGCCTGACCTTGGCGCGTTTCTTGGAGGGGGGGGGGTATTTTTTTCATGCTTTTGTCGGAAGTGCAGCGCACTTTCCCCTCAGACCGATGAGAATCGGGACATCGCAGATAGCGGTTTGGGGCGACGAAATAACTGACGTGCGGGAGTCTACCGACTATCCCGCCCTAATACAATGCCAATTGGGAATGCTCAAGGGTCAGAAGGGGAGGGCGAGAGGGAAAACACCCCTTCGGCCTGCATCCTTTCAGCCTCATCCGGACACCTTATCCCTCCTGGTCCAAAAATTCCCGTAACTGCTCGACGAGATCCTTGGGTAAGAAGGGTTTTTGAATGAGGGCGTTTCTCGGCTTATCAAGAAGGATCGACATGTCGATCCCGCTATAGCCGGACATGAAGAGTACGCGGAGGTCAGGCCAGACCTGTCTCAGCCGTTCGGCAAGAACAAGGCCGGTCATGTTCGGCATGATGATGTCGGTCACCAGCGCCTGGACCGGTTCAGGCAACGAAGCCGCTACCCGCAAGGCGTCTTCCACTTTTGCCGCTTCAATGACGCGGTACCCCTCCTGCATCAGGACTCCGACGATGAGGGAACGGACCGAATCCTGGTCCTCGACAACGAGCAGAGTTTTTGAGCCTCTCGCACGGACGACCGACGCAGTCTCAGCCATAATCGGGGCCACCACCACGCGCGGGTAATAGAGGTGGAACGTGGTCCCGTGATCTGGCGCGCTGTCGACAAAGATATAGCCATGGCTTTGCTTGACGATCCCGTATACCGTTGCCAGTCCCAGGCCCGTCCCTTTGCCTATCTCTTTGGTCGTAAAAAATGGTTCAAAAATATGCGCCATCGTCTCAGGGCTCATCCCCTGGCCTGTGTCGCGGATACTCAGCTGAACATAGGCCCCTGACGGCATGATCTGATGGGGGGGCGGCGTCTCCGGCGTGAACAGTGCCTGACGTGTCGTGATCGTTAAGGTCCCCCCATCCGGCATCGCGTCCCTGGAATTGACCGCTAAATTCATCACGACTTGGTCGAATTGTCCTTTGTCGGCGCCGACCGACCAGAGATCCGGCGCAAGGTCCAGTGTCAGTGTGACGTCTTCGCCCAGCAGCCGGCTGAGCATCGAGCTGATCGATTGGATCGAATCGTTGAGGTTAATCGGCTCAAGCTTAAGCACTTGCCGGCGGCTGAAGGCGAGCAATTGTCCGGTCAGCGCGCCAGCTCGTTCGCCCGCAGCCAGGGTCTCTGCCGCCATCTTATATCGGGGGTCTTCCGAAGGCAGCCGGTCGGTGAGCATCTTGCTGTATCCGTTGATGATGGTGAGTAGATTGTTAAAGTCATGCGCCACCGAAGCTGCGAAACGGCCGACCGCCTCCATCTTTTGGGCCTGCCGGAATTGGGCTTCCAGATGTTTGCGCTCGGTGATATCGGAGTGCGACCCCGATAGACGGACTTGCCGGCCGTCAGTCTCGGTCACAAGAGAGGCGACTGCGGCAATCCACCGGTACGACCCATCCTTGTGCTTCAGACGAAACTCTTGCCGATAATTGCCGACAGGGTTTTTGAGATAGGCTCGGACATAGGCCATGGCGAGATCCCGATCCTCGATGTGCAGGAGCGTGCGCCAGGTCTCGAAATCGTTGGCCAGTTCCTCTTCTCCATAGCCAAGCTGGGACTTCCATTCCCTGGAGAAGTACACCTCGTTCGTGTCGGTATTCCAATCCCATAGTCCGGTATTGGAAGCGACCAATACTTGTTGCAGCTGTTCCTTAGTCGCCTCTAGCCTGCCCTCGGCCCGTTTGCGGTCGGTGATGTCGTAGTTCACCCCAGTCATCCGCAGCGGCGCGCCATCCGTTCCCCAGATTACCTGCCCGTCGGCCTTGATGATGCGAATCGTGCCGTTAGGCCAACGAATACGAAATTCAATGTCGTAGAGCTTCTCCATACGTATGGCCTGTTGAATCGCCTCATCGCACCGTGCCTGGTCATCGGGATGGACGGCTGAGAGCCAGGCGTCGTCGGCGCCGCGAAAGTGCGATTTGTTTACTCCATACAGGGTAAACATCCGATCGTCCCAGACCAATTCGTTCGTCTGAATGTCCCAGTCCCATACGCCGATGTTGGCTGCACTGGTAGCCAGTTCTAATCGCTCAGCCAGTTGAGCCATCTTCTCTTCAAGCTTTTGCCGTGATTGGTACTCAGGGAGAGTGGCAGATGAGGGCAGCGCGGGCTGCACTGGGAGTGGCGTTTCCCTTCGACGGGTTGGCGCAGGGCCTGTAACTCTGTCGTCGACCTTCGAGGAGACGGCTGATTTTTTCACAGGCTTTCGTTGGGAGCCCACTGCGTAACCCTCATAGACCGGTGAGGAGCTGGCCATCGAAGGGTGCGGTCGATAGCCATGAAGCAGATAATGTGAGGAAGTCTATCAAGCCACCTCTCCCCAGACAAACATAAAGTAGAAAGCAGAAGAGGGTGAAACGTAAGGGGTAGCATAGGAATGGTGAATGTGAAATGGTCAATGGTGAATGGTCGGAATCTGATTTAGAGGGACGAGTAAAGAGTAGGACGTGAGGGAGAGCAGCGGAATGGTCGGAAGGGAAGTGCTGAATAGGGAAGTGCTGAGTTATGAGTTCTGAGTTGGAAGCGAGGGAGGTGCGAAGAAGTGCTGAGATGCCTGCGCTTCACGCGGAAGGGAAAAGTCTATTGGGGAGTGGCCACCAGGCCGTCGATGGCGCCGATGGACCGGTATTTCTGGTCGCGTTGAGCCAGCAATTGAGCGAGGGGGAGGTCGTTGAGTTGGGAAAGTTGGTTACTGAGGGATTTGGCCACTCGATCGGTGATGGCATTGAGATCCCGATGGGCGCCGCCGAGCGGTTCCGGAATGACTTCATCGGCGATACGGAGGTCGACCAGGTCTTTCGCGGTCATCTTCAGGGCAGAAGCAGCATCGGGAACTTTTGCCGGATCGTCCCACAGGATGGCGGCGCAGCCTTCCGGTGAAATCACCGAATAGACAGCATGTTCCAACATGAGGACACGATCCGAGACGCCTAGTGCGAGTGCTCCGCCGCTGCCGCCTTCACCGATAACGATAGAAATAATCGGCACGGCGAGACGGGACATCACATACAAATTACGGGCAATAGCTTCAGCTTGGCCGCGCTCTTCCGCGCCGATGCCGGGGTAGGCGCCTGGCGTGTCGATAAAGGTCACGACTGGGCGCCCAAACTTCTCGGCCATCTTCATGAGACGCAGGGCTTTACGATAGCCTTCGGGATTCGGCATGCCAAAGTTCCGTTGCATCCGTTCTTTGAGTGTCTTCCCTTTTTGATGGCCGATAATCATGATCGACCGGTCGTTGAATCGAGCGAAGCCTCCGACAATAGCACGATCGTCGCCGAATGAGCGGTCCCCGTGAAGCTCAAGAAAATCCCTGAAGAGGTAACTGATGTAATCGAGGGTACTGGGCCGTTGGGGATGGCGGGCGAGTTGCGTGCGTTGCCAGGGGTTCAGTTTGTTGTAGAGTGTCTGTTCGACCTGGGCCAGTTTCATCCGCAGCTTGCGGATCTCGTCCTGGGGAGCCGATTTCCCGGCAGGCACGGCCGCAAGTTTTTCGATCTTTTCTTCGATCTCGCGGATCGGTTTTTCAAACTCAAGATAATCGCGCATAGATCTTCTACGTAGGCTGCATGCCGAGGTCTGTCTGGTCTATTCGGTCTGTTCCGTCTGTCTGGTTCATCTGGTTAGTTTTGTTCAAGCACATACACAAGATAGACTGAATAGACCGGACAGACCAGATAGACTGAGATGTCAGGATAACAGAAAAACAGCCCCTTTGCCTAATAATTCTTCAACGTCCGCCACTAATCGTTCGCTGGGGGTGACGGTCAGGCGGGGGAGGGGGGCCGTCTCGGCTTCCAGGGACGAATCCATTCGCACGGTCAGCGAAACGGTGGTGCTTCCTGGGTGGCGTAGAAAGACCTCCCGAAGGCGCGGTAACTCTTCCGCCATGCCGGGCCGATCGGTCAATCGAATGTAGACCCGTTTGATCGCTTGCGCTTGCACCTCGGCGAGCGCTTCGATCTTGCTTCCACGAATCTTCATGCCTTTGTCGCCCCGGTCTATCGTACCGGTGATGCGGACGAGGCGTTCCGGCACAACCAAATCGGCGGCATTTTTGTAGAGATCCGGAAAAACGATGACCTCGACCACGCCCTGGAGGTCTTCCAGGGTGAGATAGGCCATCCGGTCGCCTTTCTTGGTCAACATGCTTTTGACCGTCGTGACGATGCCGCAGAGTTTTACCTCCCGACCGTCCGATAATTCCGTCAGGCTGATGGTCGTGGCAGTGGCGAGCGCCTGGATGGTGGCCTCATAGCGCGCCAGAGGATGAGAGGAGATATAGAAGCCGGTCAGCTCCCGTTCCTGCTTTAACCGCTCGCTTTGGTCCCATTCCGGAATATTGGGTAGCGGCATGGCCGGATGTTCCGTCGAGTCCGATCCGTGCAACTCGTCGCCAAAGATATTGGTTTGTCCAAGATCCCGTTCACGCTGGGCAGCCGCCCCGTCCTCGACGGCTTGATCAAGAATCGCGGCTAGTTGAGAGCGTTTCGCGCCGGTCGAGTCGAAGGCGCCGGTCTTGATCAGCCCTTCGAGCATACGCTTGTTCACTTTATGGAGATCGACCCGGCGACAGAACTCAAAGAAGGACTTAAAGGGGCCGGTTTCATTCCTGATCTCGATGATGGATTCGACGGCGCCTTCGCCGACATTCTTGATCGCAGCCAGGCCGAACCGGATGGCATGGTCCACCACGGTAAAGTTCTTGTGGCTTTCGTTCACATCCGGAGGCAAGACCTTGATGTTCAGGTCGCGGCATTCCCCGAAGTAGCCGACGATCTTGTCGGCGTTGCCCATGTCGGTGGTCATGAGGGCGGCCATGAATTCCGTCGGATAGTGCGCCTTCAGATAGCCGGTCTGGTAGCAGACGACGGCATAGGCTGCGGCGTGGGACTTGTTAAACCCATAGCCGGCAAACTTCTGGATCAGTTCGTAGAGCTTTTCCGCTTTCTTGTCGGGAATCTTATTGGTCTTGGCGCCGGCCAGGAACTGCGCGCGCAGCTTCTCCATCTCCTCCGGCTTCTTTTTACCCATGGCACGCCGCAGAATGTCCGCTTGGCCGAGCGAGAAGCCTGCCACCTTGTTGGCGATCGCCATCACCTGTTCCTGATAGACGATGACCCCGTAGGTGTCCTTCAGGATCGGTTCGAGTTCAGGCACTTCGTAGGCGATCGGGATTTTGCCTTGTTTGCGTTTAATAAAGTCGGGGATCAGATCCATCGGGCCAGGGCGGTAGAGCGCGATGATGGCGATGATGTCCTCGAACCGGTCCGGCTTCAGGCCGGTCAGGAGGTCGCGCATCCCTGAGCTTTCCAACTGGAAGAGGCCGATCGTCTTCCCTGAAGAGAGGAGGGCGAAGGTCTTGGGGTCGTCGAACGGCATCTGCTCCATGACTAAGGGTGGATTGCCGGGATTCCGCTCATTGATCAGAGTCTCCGCGCGTTTGATCATTGTGAGGGTTTTGAGGCCTAGAAAATCGAATTTGACGAGCCCGATCTTTTCGACGTCTCCCATCGAATATTGGGTCACGATTTCGTCGTTGGCCCCTTTGTAGAGAGGCACATGGTCTGTGAGCGGGCCTTCGGAAATCACCACACCGGCTGCGTGGGTCGAGGCATGGCGGGCCAGCCCTTCGAGGGAGCGGGCGATGCCCATCAGCTCTTTCACCCTCGTATCGGTTTCAATAAGCTCGCGTAGTTTCGGTTCCTGGTCGATTGCCTGTTGGAGTGTCACGTTGAGCTGGTTCGGGACCAGCTTGGCCACGCGATCGACTTCGGCATAGGGAATCTCCAGCACGCGGCCCACGTCCCGGATTGCAGCCTTCGCTCCGAGCGTCCCGAAGGTAATAATCTGGGCCACATGGTCCTTGCCGTACTTGTCGACCACATAGTTGATGACCTCGCCACGGCGTTCCATGCAGAAGTCCATGTCGATATCGGGGAGGGACACGCGTTCGGAATTCAGGAACCGTTCGAATAGGAGTGTGTAGACGAGGGGATCCAGGTCCGTGATGCGTAACGCATAGGCGACGAGACTCCCGGCGGCGGAGCCCCGGCCAGGCCCGACCGGAATGTGGCGCGAGCGGGCAAACTTGATGATGTCCCACACGATGAGGAAATAGCCGGCGAACCCCATCGCGCAGATGATCGTCAGCTCTTCACGCAGGCGCAGCTCATAGGCAGCGGGAAGGATCTGGCTGGGCCGTTCTTGTAGCCGGGCCGTCAATCCCTCCAACGCCAGACGCTCCAGATAGGTTTCCCTCGTGAAGTTGTCCGGCACGGTGTACTGCGGAAGATGCGTCTTGTTCAGCGCCAGGTGGAGGTCGCAGTTGTCTGCAATTCGGCAGGTATTGGTAACAGCATTGGGGAACTCGATAAAGGCAGACGTGACTTCATCGGTCGATTTTACGTAGAGCTGATCCGTATCGAACTTCATGCGATTCGGGTCACTGATCGTCTTGCCGGTTTGCAGGCAGAGCATCAGCTCGTGCGGCCGGAAATCTTCTTTCTTGAGGTAATGACAATCGTTGGTGCCGACCAGCGGGATGTCCATGGTCTTGGCGATCTCAAGCAGACCGCTATTTGCCACTCGCTGGTGGTCCAGTCCGTTGGCCTGCACTTCAAGGTAGAAGTGTTCTTTCCCGAATATTTCCTGAAACTCCCCGGCTACTGCCATGGCGCCAGTCATGTCCTTCTGGCCGATGAGGTAGGGGATCTCGCCGCTGAGGCAACCGGACAATGCGATCAGTCCCTCATGGTGCTCTTTTAGTATTTCCTTATCCATCCGTGGCTTATAGTAAAATCCTTCAAGGTATGCTTTACTCACGAGCTTGATCAGATTTTGATAGCCTGTCAGATTTCTTGCCAGGAGAATCAGGTGGTAGTAGTCGTTGTGGGCGAGGCCACTTTCTTTGGCTGCTAAGCGGCTACCTGGCGCCATATAGGCTTCGCAGCCGATGATGGGCTTGATGCCTGCGTCTTTGGCTTTGCGGTAGAACTCGATGGCTCCGAACATGTTGCCGTGGTCGGTCATGGCCACAGCCGGCTGACCAAAGGACTTAATCTGCTGGACGAGCGGCTCGATTTGATTTGCGCCGTCGAGCAGACTGAATTGGGTATGGAGATGAAGATGCACGAAGGAGGACGACATGCGGGATTTTAGGAGGGAGGGGAAGGGGAAGTCAAACGGGGAAGAGGGGAGTGAATAAGAAGGCCCTCGCTGGACAAAGTAGACATTGACGCATTCTCTCGGTTATGTACAATGTGCGTATGAGAGATCTCAGCTTTGAATGGGATGAGGGTAAAAGCCGTCGGAATGCCAGAAAGCATGGAGTGTCATTCAGGGAGGCTCAGACAGTGTTTCTCGACGACCATGCGATCCGATTCTTTGACCTGGATCATTCGCACAATGAGGATCGTTTTCTCATGTTAGGCATGAGCTTTACACTTCGGATCCTGGTGGTGTGTCACTGTTATAAAGTAAACGACTCTGTGATTCGAATTATTTCGGCTAGGAAGGCAACTCGACAAGAAGCTATGAATTACGGGAGGTGATGCGATGAGGGCACAATATGAATTCTCAAAGATGAAGGGGGTGCGTAATCCGTATCGCGCAAGGTTGAAGCAGCCCATCACCATTCGTCTGGAGAAAACGTCGGTGGCCTATTTTAAAGAGCTCGCAGCAGAACTGGGCATGCCCTATCAGAACCTTATCAATCTCTACTTGCGGGACTGCGCGATCCATCGTAAGAAGCCCGCGCTCAAGTGGGCCTCATAACTAGCCTGCATCTTTCATGAGCGCCTCTGCGGCAATCCTGGATTTGCCGCTCACGGCTCCTCTGTCACTCTCTCCCATCGCAATGGGCAGAATGGCTAGGGGATGACGAAACTTTCCACTCCCTGATATTTCCAGATACTGAATTAGACTTACTTGTCGGTAGTGTAGATCGGATATGATGCCCACCAACGCGCGTCTAGATACTCCTTCCCCAACGACCGCCACGGCTGCTGCCGGCACGTTGAACCGCAGCCTGACTCTCTGGAATAGCCTGACTATCGGCTTCGCGACTGTTTCACCAGTGGCGGGGCTCTATGCCATCATTGGCGTCCAGACGGTGGTGACGGGGGGCGGGTGGTTTGCCGCGCTGGCGCTCTGTCTCGTGATGCAAATGTTGGTAGCTACCGTCTACGCTGAGCTCTCCTCGCAGATTCCAATAGCGGGGGGCGCGTACAAGTGGGCGCGGCAGCTCGGAGGCGCCACCACGGGGAAGTATGCCGGCGTCATCTACGTCAGCTCCACGATCGCGATGCTCACCACGACCGCCTATACCGGTGGTGTCTGGCTTGCGCTTTTTTTCGGGTTTGACAGTGGCGGAGGGATCACCTTGGTGCTATGGGGCGCCGTATTTTTGCTGCTCTGTATGGTGCTCAACTTGGTTCACGTCAACGTGTTCAAGCTGGTCATTACCCTGGGTGTCTATGCGGAAATTGTCGGTTCGTTCGGCGTGGCGCTGCTGCTGTTTTTCTTTTTCCGACAACATCCATTTTCAGAATTATTCGAGCATCTAGGCACGGGGACTGCTCCCAGCCAGACGGCGGCTTTTTTAGCGGCGCTCGCCGTTGCGGGTTGGGCCTTCATCGGGTTCGATGCTTGCTCCACCATCGCCGAAGAAACCCATAACCCCAAGCGGATGGTCCCACGCGCGATCTTTTTGTCCCTCTCCATGGTGGGAGGGGTGGTGCTCTTCAACTCCGCCGCATTAACCTTGAGCTTCAATCGAGACACACTGGTGAATACTAGTGCCACGTCCGATCCCATCACCCCTGTGATAACCAGCAGCTTTGGAGCCTGGGCTGAAACACCTTTTCTGGCGATCGTCATGGTGGCATTCCTGGCTTGCGGAGCCTCCATGGTGCAATACACGTCGCGTATCGTATACTCCATGGCCCGCGAGGGCAACATGCCTACGATGTTCAGCCGGGTGACCACCTCCAAGATTCCTCGCAATGCGGTGATCTGCGTCGTGCTGCTGGCGGGGCTCGGTTTGTTGTTCGGGCTGAACGATGGGGCCGTGGCCACGGTGATCGCCTTTGGCACAGGCGGGTTGTACGCGATGTTCGCCATGACCACCGGGGTCGGTCTCTATACCCGCCTCACAGGCCGTTGGAACCCGGCATTGGGTGAACTGAAGCTGGGAGGCTTGGGGCTGGCGATCAATGTGGTCGCTTTCCTCTGGTCACTGTTTGAATTCGTGAACATCGCCTGGCCTCGTGGCTATGCCGTGTCGCCCGATGCGCCTTGGTGGCAGCTCTGGGCCGTGCCGCTGGTCTTGGGCAGTATTTTGGGTATCACCACACTGTATGTGATGATCGGCAAAATCCGCAGGGATTGATTGAAGGAATTACTCTCCCTCACCGTATACCTTGCAACGTGCACTCAGAAACGCACCTTGTTGATGGGATGCCTGGTGAGATATTGTTCAAAAGAATTCAATGAAGAGCATATCTGATATGAGCGGGGGATGGCTGCGACCATACCCCAGGCGATTTCTAACCCACGCTGCTTTGTTAATTGGCAGTATCATTTTGGCAATGGCGCTTCCATCTCACGCAGTAGCCGTAGAGTCGACTCCAGAGTTTTTTCCACTTCGTCCATTTAGTTTTGACGTTTCGTTTAATCAGCGAACATTTGCGCCACAGACCAGAGTCATTGCTGCCCAGGCCGGACTCACTGCCTTTCGCTACGGCAACCTTGAGGTGAGAGCCGTCTATCAATACTATAGTCAGCATACCCCTACATTTATTACTGACCAAAATTCTTTGTATCTGAATCCCCGCTGGAATAATTTCATCGATGTCTTGGATTTTCCAAAAGACTACCCGATCAATCGGATGATTCGACATGTGCTCTTTGGACCACTGGAAGACCGGGCCGTGCCATATCTTGGAGCCCTCATTGGAGGAACGATCCCGGGCCGAGATGCTAATTCCCCAGGCTATCTCTATGGGGG